>VAZT01000245.1 GCA_005884825.1 Alphaproteobacteria bacterium | reverse complement strand
CGCATCGTCGCGATCACCGCGGCGATGCCGTCGGGCACCGGGCTCAACCTGTTCGGCGATAAATTTCCGAAGCGGTGCTTCGACGTCGGCATCGCCGAGCAGCACGCGGTGACGTTCGCCGCCGGTCTCGCCGCCGAGGGGATGAAGCCGTTCGCGGCGATTTATTCGACGTTCCTGCAGCGCGCCTACGACCAGGTGGTCCACGACGTCGCGATCCAGAAACTGCCGGTGCGGTTTGCCATCGACCGCGCCGGTCTCGTCGGCAATGACGGCCAGACCCATGCGGGCTCGTTCGACGTAACCTATCTCGGCTGCCTGCCCGGGTTCATCATTATGGCGGCAGGCGACGAGGCCGACCTTTTCCACATGGTGGCGACCTGCGCGGCGATCGACGATGCACCCTCCGCGATACGTTATCCGCGCGGCGACGGCATCGGCGTGCCGCTGCCGGAGCGGGGTGTGCCGCTCGAAATCGGCCGCGGCCGCATCATGCGCGAGGGCACCAAAATAGCGTTGTTGAGCCTGGGTGGACGACTTACCGAATGCATGAAGGCGGCGCAGGAGCTCGGCACCTATGGCCTGTCGACGACGGTCGCCGATGCGCGTTTTGCCAAACCCCTCGATACGGATTTGATCAATCGCCTCGCTCGCGAACACGAGGTCGTGATCACGATCGAGGAGGGGGCGATCGGCGGCTTCGGCAGTCACGTGTTGCACCACGTGGCGATGACCGGGATGCTCGATCACGGGCTGAAGATCCGCACGATGGTGCTGCCCGATGTCTTCCTCGACCACGACTCGCCGCAGGCGCAGTACGACCAGGCCGGGCTCAACGCCCGCCACATCGTAGCAATGGCGCTGTCGGCGCTCGGCCGCGAACTCACCGAGCAGCCGGCGCGCGCTTAGCTTCGGTTACTTTGAAACCGAATTGGTAAGCCCCTCTCTCGCAATGCGGGAGAGGGGCTATCCAGGTCAGGCTCCCTACCAGATGGTTAAGGGGAGGCGTGGCCCATGAAGATCTGCGGGATCGGCTGGCCCCAGGGTCCGCCGGTGCCTTCGCCGCGCTCCAGAAGATTGGGCGGCGTATGGGCGTTCAGCACGTCGGTGTCGGCCCAGTGCTCGTGCACGCGGCCCCACGGATCGGCCCAGTAATCGAAGAGCTGGCTGCCGATCAGGTGGCGGCCGATGCCCCACATGTGCTGATAGCCCTTCTTCTGCAGATGCTCGTTGCCGACCATCACATCGTCGATGTCGGCTGCCTCGTAGGACAGGTGGTTGAGCCCGCTCTTGTCGCCGCGGATGCAGAAGAAGGCGTGGTGGTCGACATAATCGTCGCCGCGGTCGAGCCGATTGAACGAGCCGACGACATTGGTCTTCTCGCCCGCATAGAACTCGTCGGAGCAACGGAAGCCGAGCATCTCGCGATACCAGCCGAGCGTCTTCTCGAAATTCTTGCTCATGACGACAAAATGGCCGAACCGCTTGATGTGCGACGGGCCCTGCTCGATGCGGAACAATTCGCCCTTGCGGCGGTATTTGTTCTCCCCGGAATTGACCGCAGGCCGCTTTACCGGAATCGGGTCCAGCATCTGCATGCCATACACGACCTCAACTTGGTAACCGTCGGGATCGGTCAAGCGCACGCGCTTGCCGCCGCCGGGCTCGTCGATGTCTTCGATCGGCGAGGCCCCGTCGACGCGCGAGATCTTCTCGAGATCCTCCATGCTGGCGGCGTGAACGGCGATGCCCACATAGCGCGGCTCACCCAGTTCGGTGACATGAATGTGATGCGGGGCATCAGTGCCGCGCATATAGAGGGCGTTCCGGGTCCGGTCGGTGCGGACCATGCCGAAATCGGTCAGGAACTCCTCTTGCTTGTCGAGATCGGGCGAGCGCAGCCGGCCATAGGCGAGGTCGTAGGCTTTGATTACAGGCATGAGTATCTCCCAAAACGCACCTATCAGGCGATCTTAGAACATTTCGTCGATGACGGCGAGCAGCTCGGCGCGTTCATCGGAGCTGTTTACCGGGAAGCGCTGCCAGTCACCGCCGAGCCGCAGATCGGCGAAGAGGCCGGCGGGGTCATCGTGGAAATGCAGAAAAGCCTTGCCGCCGATGTAGAATATTCCCGGCCGCCTCTCGGCCAGAGCGGTCCGGGTCCTCAGCCTCTCCAGCAAATCGCTCAGCGTCTCGAGCGCGGCCGCGCCAGCGTGTTTCATCACGGTCCGATAGTATAACCGATGCCCGTCGAGCGCGAAATGAGGTCGGAAATGAATACCCAAGGCGCCTACGCTGGGTTACGTGTGCTGGATCTGGGTCAGGGTGTCGCCGCTCCCTACTGCGCGATGCTGTTGGCAATGCACGGGGCCGAGGTCGTCAAGCTCGAGCCGCTCGCCGGGGACTGGTCGCGCGGGCTGGGGATGCGGTATGGCGACCAAACCGCCATGTCGGCGCATTACAATCGCGGCAAGCGCAGCCTGGCCCTTAACCTGAAGGCCCAGGCGGGACGCGAGATTGCGTTGTCTCTGGCGAGCCGCGCCGATGTCGTGATCGAGGGTTTCCGTCCCGGGGTGGCGGGCCGGCTCGGGCTCGGCTATGACGAGCTGCGGGCGCGCAACCCGCGGCTTCTCTATGTCTCGGTCAGCGGCTTTGGCCAGGAAGGCCCCTATGTCGGCCTGCCCTGCACCGATTCCGTGGCGCAGGCCTTCTCCGGGCTGATGTCGGTCAATCTCGGCAATGACGGGACGCCGCATCGGGTCGGGGCGATCATCGTCGATACCCTGACCGGCCTCTACGCAGCGCAAGCCGTCGGGGTCGCGCTCTATGCGCGCGAGCGCCGCGGCGAAGGTCAGCGGATCGAGGTCAGCCTCGCACAGTGCGCGGCGGCGATCCTTGGCCACAAGCTGGCCGAACATGTGCTCGAGGGCGGTGCGCCGCGGCAGTTGAATGCGCCGACCGGCGCCTATCGGACCCGTGACGGCTGGATCATGGTGGCGCTGGTGCGCGAAGAGCAATATGCGCGGCTGGTAGGTGCGCTGGGCCGGCCGGATCTGGCCGACGACCCGAGCTTTGCCGATTTTGCCGCTCGCGCCGAGAATGCTCCCGTACTCGTCGATGTTATCGGCCGGATCATTGCCACAGACACAACCGAGGGCTGGCTGGAACGGTTGCGCGCCGCCGACATTTTGGCCGACCGCGTCAATGGCTTCGACGACTGGCTCGCCGATCCTCACATCGTCGCGACCGGTGGTGCGGTCACCGTCGAGCAGCCCGAGATGGGACAATTCCCGACACCGCGAACACCGGGAATTCCGTTCGCGGTCGATGCCGCGCTGCCGCCGGCCCCGCGCATCGGCGAGCACGGAGCCGCGATCCTCGCCGAAATCGGCATCGACCCGGCGATGATTGCCGGTCTTTGCGCCGAGAACATCCTGCTCGTCCCACCATGACCCAGAGTTTCGACCCGCGCCAGCACCGCTTTCCCGAATGCCGCTATTTCGAGGATCTTGCGGTCGGCGAGCGCTTCTACATTCCGAGCCGGACGATGACCGAGGCGCATTTTGCTGCGTTCCAGACCCTCTCAGCCGACAATCACCCGATCCATTACGACATCGAATATTGCCGCGAGCGCGGTCATTCGGGGTTGCTGGCCCATGGCTTCCAGATCCTGTGTTTCACCGCTGCGGGGGCCAGCAGTTTCGCGCTTCTGGTCGGCGACGCGCTGATCGCTTTCACCGAGCAATCGTCGAAGTTCCTGAAGCCGGTCTACCCGGGGGACACGCTCTACCCGATGCTCGAGATTACGGCGCTGACGCCGCAGCGTTCGACCGGCATCGTCACGCTCGCGGCCACATTGCACAACCAGCGAGGCGATCTCGTGCTCTCCGGCGAACAGAAAATCTTGCTGCGCAAGCGCGGCAGCCAGGTCAGCGGCGCTCGATAATTTCGGCCAGCAGATCGGCGGCGCGCCGGCATTGGTCCCGGCTCACATCGAGATGGGTGACGGCGCGCACGGTGCGCTCGCCAAAAGCCGATACCAGTACCCCCGTTTCCTGCGCGCGGGCGACGAGGGCGGCAGCGTCCGGCGCCCCTTCCTGCATCCGAAAGATGACAATGTTGCTCTGCACGGTCGCAAGATCCGCCGAACATGCGCCGCGCCCGCCGGGCCCGCACGATCCCGGCGTAACGGCCGGCGATCAGGCTTCCGACCGGACATCCGAGCCCCTTCGATAGCGCGACGGAGACGAAGTCGAACGGCGCCGCGAGCGCGGCCAAACTGTGATCCGACGACGCGGCGACGTTGAACAAGCGCGCGCCGTCGAGATAGGTCGCAAGGCCAAGTTCGCGCGCCATCTCACAGATTGCGACCACCTCGGACTGAGGGAACACGACGCCGCCGCCGCGATTATGGGTGTTCTCGATCGCCACCAATGTCGTGGGCGGGAACACGATATGCCCCGGCGGCTTGTAGGCGGCGCGCAGATCGGCCGCGGTGAACAGCCCGCCGTGGCCGGCAACCGTGAACTGAACGCCGGAGTTTGCCGCGGCAGCGCCGGATTCATGCCAGACGATATGCGCCTCGTCGCCGACGATGACGTCATCGCCGGGCCGCGTCAGGATCTTGAGGGCAATCTGGTTCGCCATCGTGCCGCTCGGCACAAAAAGGGCTGCTTCCT
This sequence comes from Alphaproteobacteria bacterium, assembly GCA_005884825.1. Classification (GTDB taxonomy): domain Bacteria; phylum Pseudomonadota; class Alphaproteobacteria; order ATCC43930; family CGMCC-115725; genus AP-15. The sequence continues at coordinate 3,221 of VAZT01000245.1, read as the reverse complement.
TGCCGAGCAATTCGGCGATCCGCTCCTGCAGCCGGTTGACCGTCGGGTCCTCGCCGTACTGGTCGTCGCCGACCGGCGCCGCCGCCATCGCCTGGCGCATGCCGGGCGACGGGAGGGTCACGGTGTCGGAACGAAGGTCGATACGATCCATGATGCGGCAACCTATTTGAGCTTGTCGCCGACCTTTTGGATGCCGGCATTGGCGCATGCTTCGTCCTTCTCGCCGCCGGGCGCGCCGCTTACGCCGATCGCGCCGATGACCTCGTTCCCGGCCTTGATCGGCACTCCGCCGCCCAGTGCGATCGTCCCTTCGGTGTCCTTGAGGCCGGCCACGGCGGGGTCGGTCAGAACACGTTTGGCCCAATCGGCGGAAGGCTGCCTGAAGGTGACCGAGGTAAACGCCTTGCGGCGGCTCGTTACGATCGTGTGCGGACCGGAGCCGTCATCGCGGAGGGCTGCTTTGACGAGGCCGTCGCGATCGACCACAGTCACGCTGACGTGGTACCCGTCGGCCCGGCATTTCTCCACAGCCCCTTGGGCGATGGCATGCGCCATGTCGAGCGACAGCGCCTTCTCGGTCACCACTTCCTGGGCGACGGCCGGCGCGGCCGCGAACACGACGGCAAGCGCAAGAGATGCGATGGCACGAACAAACCGCATCGTCAGATCCTCGCAAATGGTGGCGGGGCGGGGAGGGAGGCGCGCTCCGATCATCGCAAAGCCCGACGGCGCTGTACATCCCGCCGTCGAGGTCCGTGTGGACACGCGGCCGGTGATGGGCAAGACTTGACTTTGCGCAAGTCGTCCACGCTTGGGGAGGCTCGGATGAGCGTTCGGATTGCGACCACCCTCGTTCTCGCCATCGCAGCCGTCACGGCTGCCGCGAAGGCCGATGCGGGCCCCTGTGGGCCGAAATACCCATATCACTGCACTGACAATACTGGCGGGCGAAGTATCGATTTGAACTCGGTTTCGGACATCACCAACAAAATCGTCCGCGAAGAGCCGGCCACCCAAACCCCGCAGAAGCCAGTGAATAATCCGGCGGTCGGTTTACCATATACCGGCCCGATAGTTGGGATTACTTCGGGGAAACCGGCGCCAACTGTCGGCTATTCGTGGTCGTTGCAATGACGGCGTAAGCGGTCCCGCTCGGACGGGTGCCGTGTCCGGCGATCGCTTGCTCCAGGTTCTTCTGTTATTGACCATCCTGCTGTTCGTCAGCGCGGGAGTGTTGCCACTCGCGCGCAGCCGATATCCTTTGGCGAAATGGTCGAGGTGGGGCGCGATCGGTGTTTTTTCGGCCGCAGTCGTTTATGCGCTCATCCTGACGTTACGCTGGGGGTTAAGTCGGAATTACTAGCGCGAAGGATTGCCCGACCCCGTGGTAAGCTCGGCACATGATCGACAGGGAGGCGCGAGTGTTCCGAAGAATGATTGTCCTGCTGGCTGCTGCCGGTGCGAGCTTGCCGTTATCGGTCGCGGCGCAGACCGTCAAGGTCGGGCTGATCAACAGCTATACCGGGTTTGTCGCGCAACCCGCCGATCAAGGCCAGAAGGGGTTCGATCTCTACATCAAGGAGCACGCGAAGGACCTGCCGCCCGGCGTCAAGATCGAGCTGCTGCGCCGCGACGACACCTCAAATCCGGAGGTCGGCAAGCGGCTGGCGCAGGAATTGATCACCCGGGACCACGTGCAGCTGTTGACCGGCATCGTCCTGTCGCCGGTAGCTACCGCGGTGGCGCCGCTGACCGCCGAGGCGAAGGTACCGCTGCTTCTCGACATCGCCTCCGCCGGCGTCACGATTCCGCGGCTTTCGCCCTATGTGGCGCGCATCTCGTTCACGTTGTGGCAGGAGGCCTATCCGATCGGCAAATGGGCGGCCGAACAGGGCTGGAAGACGGGCTATACCGCGGTCAGCGACTTCATCCCGGGCCATGATTCCGAAGCTGCCTTCACCAAGGCCTTTACCGATGGCGGCGGGAAGATCGTCGGCGCCGTGCGGTTTCCACCAACCAATCCCGACTTCGCGCCGTTCGTGCAGCGGATCAAGGACGCCAAGCCCGACGTGGTCTTTATCTTCGTGCCCGCCGGCACTCAGGCCACCGGAATGATGAAGGCGATGCAGGATCTCGAAACGGCCGGCCAACGCGGCCTTTCTTGCGGCGTGGAAGCGCGAATACGGCGACAAATCCATTCCTGATTTTTTCTCTGTCGACGCCTGGGACGGCATGGCGGCGATCTATGGTCTGGTGAAGGAAACCAAGGGGAATTTCACCGCCGATCAGGCGATGGCGTTCCTGTCCCACTGGAAGGACCCGGACAGCCCGCGTGGCCCGATAATGATCGATCCGGAAACGCGCGATATCGTGCAGAATGTCTACATCCGGCGCGTCGAGAAGCAGGACGGTAAGCTCGTCAATGTCGAAATCACGACGATCCCGATGGTCAAGGATCCATGGAAGGAGCTGAACCCGCCGAAGTAAAATCCCTATGAAATCAGCCTGTCGCTCATCTCAACCCGTCATTCCCGCGAAAGCGGGAACCCAGGGCCGCCGCTACGGAATTAGATCCCCTGGACCCCCGCTTGCGCGGGGGTGACGGATGTGGCTGGCCGGATAGGCCTCCAGCCTCCGCCTTCCAAATTGGGCGATACCCTGTCAGCCGCCGTCAGCATCGGGTTTCATGGCCTCGCTTTTGCGATGGTGCTTTACCTGATCTCGGTGGGGCTGTCGGTGACGATGGGATTGATGGGCTTTGTCAACTTGGCGCATGGCGTCTTCGCGATGGCCGGGGGGTATGTGCTGACGAGCCTGATGAGCCGAGGGGGTGTGCCGTTTGTGCCGGCGCTGCTCGCCGCGGCGGTGGCGGTCTCGCTGGTGAGCATTCCGATCGAGCGTGTGCTCTATCGCCGCCTTTACGGCGGCGAGGAGCTGGACCAGGTGCTGCTGACGATGGGGCTCGTCTTCATGTCGGTGGCGGGCGCCACCTATATCTGGGGCCCGCTGCAGCAACCGTTGCAGCCGCCCCCATGGCTGAGCGGCGCGATCGATCTCGGTTTTCGCAGTTTCCCCACTTACCGCAGTTTTCTGATCATCTGCGGCGCGGCGCTGGTGACGGCGCTGTGGCTGGGCATCGAGCGGACCCGCTTTGGCGCGCGGGTGCGCGCCTCGGTCGACAATCTGCGGATGGCGCAATCGGTCGGCATCGACACCTCACG
>VAZT01000244.1 GCA_005884825.1 Alphaproteobacteria bacterium | reverse complement strand
TTGACGCTTGCGGCGGTTCATGAGAGCCCCGAGCAACAGGAGAGCCATCGCCGATCGATCCGCGGTCAGCGATCCTTTCACATGGTTCGCAGCGAGCGTACGATGACTACGGGAGGAGCCGCTTATGATCGATGACACGCGCGCAGGCGAAGCAAGACTGGCCGAGATCCGTGAGATGCGCCGCGATGCGGCGAGGCCTTCGCGGCGTGGTCTGATGGGGGCGGGCGCGGGGCTTTTGGCTGGCGCCTCGGTTCAATTGCTCGCCGGTCAGGCCGTAGCCGCTGTGACGACGGCGACACTCGACCAGTTGAAGCGCGCGGAACGTGACCCCAACCACCGCATTCTGCTGAAAGGCGGGACGGTGCTGAGTTTGGACCCTGGGGTCGGTGATTTCGAGACCGGCGACGTACTAATCGGCGGGAAGAAGATCCTCGCGGTCGGACGTAACCTCAATGCAGCGGCCTCGGTCTTGGACGCCAGCGGCATGATCGTCATGCCCGGGTTTGTCGATACCCATCATCACCAATACGAGACCATTCTGCGCGGCATTCTCGCGGACGGCGTCCTCGGCTCCGTCAATGACCGCAAGAAAACCTATCAGGGGGTGATCCAGGGCATCTTCACTCCAGTGTATCAGCCCGAAGACGCTTACATCTCGGAACTCGTAGCCTCCCTGAACCAGCTCAATGCCGGCGTCACGACGACGGTCGACACCTCGCAGGTGTCGCACACGCCCGCGCACAGCGATGCCTGCATTGCGGGGTTGAAGGAATCGGGACGGCGTGCCGTCTACACCTACTCGCCCGGCCTCGGCCCGGGCAGCCACTACCCGAAAGATCTGCTCCGCTTGCAGTCGCAATACTTTTCATCCCCCGATCAGTTGCTGACCCTAGAGTTGAACGCGGCTCCCAATCCGGATAATTGGGCGCTCGCCCGGCAAGCCGGCGTGCCGATCATCTGCCATATCGTCGGAGACAGATCCGGGAATTTCGAAGCGATGGGCAAGGCCGGGCTGATGGGTCCGGACAATGAATACATTCATTGCACACAGCTCAACGAGACCGGCGTGGCACTGACGGTGCTCGGAGCGCGCGAGAGCGGGACGGCGCGTCTGGAGGAAGCCGTCATAGCTTACGCCGCTGCACTTGAAGAATACCGGCGTGATCGCTTCCCGATAGACTGGGCGACGTGCACGGGTGGCCAGGGTGTCACTCTGATGCTTATCGCCGATCGAGTTGGCGATGCGGGACGGGGGCAAACCGCAGTTGAGCAGATCGAGCTTGCCTTGGCGTTGATGCGACAGGTCGGCGACGAATCACGTGTGACATACTACGAGGCGGGGTTACGGAAGGCCAAAGCCCTTCTCGACCGACTTGCCGGCCGGGGCTGAGCCTCACCGGGTGCTCAGAAAATCCTGTCAGGCATTCCCCGAGTCGGCAGACCATAGGTTTGGGTCGGCGGCGATGTGTTGCGAGAGGACGCTTCCTTTTTCTGTCCCGACATGCTTACTCGCGGGGTGGTTCCCAACCGAAGACGGACCTCCCGCCGCAGGGATGCAAGCGCTCTCGTTCCGCCGCCATCAGCTCCCCAACGGGAGGACCGTAAGCGCGTTGCTCGAGCAGCCGGCCTGCTCATCGAGCCGCTTCTGCGCGCGGCGTTCTATCGAGTTCGAGCGCGGCCCGCTACCGGATCGCCGGCACCGATAGAGAGGTCAGCATATTCGAGGTCGCCGCTGCCGCCGTCACCCGCAACGACTTGCCAGAGGATCTGCAAAGGCCGCTCGCTGGCATCTCCGACCAGACGCTCCCGGTCGCCAGCTTTCCTTAGGGCGCGCAGGTCTGCGAAGTCAAGGTCGATCCCGAGACGGGCGGGGTGCAAATAGTGCGCTACGCTGCCGTCGACGATGTCGGGCGTGCGATCAACCCGCTGATACTGCACGGTCAGACGCACGGCGGAATTGCCCAAGGGGTCGGCCAGGCGCTGCTCGAGAACAGCTACTACGAGCCCGAGACTGAGCAGCTGCTGGCGGCGAGCTTCATGGATTACGGGATGCCTCGCGCTGACACGCTGCCGTTGCTAGCCACCGCGCTCAGCGAAGTGCCCGCCCCGTCGAACCGGCTCCGAGTGCGTTCCGGGGGCGAAGGTGGCACGACGCCGGCCCTGGCTGCAGTCATCAACGCGATCGTCGACGCCCTTGCCGAGCTGGGGGTGTGCCATATCGAAATGCCGGCGACGCCCGAGCGGGTGTGGCACGCCATTCGTGCAGCTGCCGCAAGAAGAATCCTAATTCGGCCGATGTTACGCCCGCCTGCGGGTATTCAGATACCGACCTCGTACCTCGCACACGGTGAGATAAACCGAGTGTGACTCTTCCGCGCCGACGTTGGTCGGCACCCTGAAGGCCTCCGTTACAATGGCAAAGATCGGGGCAGGTATGCCGCCGCCGCAGGAGAATCTATCTCAGATCCTCCCGGCGCCGTCCTAAACTGGCCGAAGGACAGGCAGAAGAGAAGAAGCATGCCGCCGATCGGGTTTGCGGGAATTTGGCGCGGGCGGATGCACTATGCCTGGATCGTGCTGGCCGTGATGTTCTCGGCCAGCCTGGCTGGGGTCGGCGTGCGGGCCGCCCCCGGTGTCATGATCGTCCCGCTCCAACGCGCGTTCGGCTGGGATGTGGCGACGGTCTCCGGGGCGATCTCGCTCAACATCATCCTGCTCGGCGCGACCGGCCCGTTTCTCACCGGGCTCATCGAGGTCATCGGTCTGAAGCGCACGATATTGGCGTGCATGGCGATGCTAATCGCCGGTACCGGGCTGTCGAATTTGATGACCGCGCCCTGGCAAATGTTTCTGACTTGGGGGCTGATGGTCGGTATCGGCTCAGGCGCCGCGCGATGGGCATGGCCGCAGCGATAGCCAACCGCTGGTTTGCAAAGCGGAACGGACAGGCCATGGGGCTGCTCACCGCAGCCAATGCAGCGGGACAACTCATCTTCCTGCCGCTACTCGCGATGCTCGCGCAGCGTTATGGGTGGGGGGTGTCTGTCGCGGTGAGGCTGGCCGTGCTCGCGATGGTGCCGGTCGTCGCGATACTTCTTCCGGAATGGCCGGCGAATATTGGTCTTGGCCCTTATGGCGCGGCTGCCTCCCCGAGTCCGACAACGCATCAGAGCAACCCGTTCGGGGTGGCCATGACGGCGCTGTTCCGGGCCTCGCATTCGTTCGATTTCTGGCTGCTGGCGCTGAGTTTTGCCATTTGCGGCCTCTCGACCAACGGATTGATCAACACGCACCTGATTGCCTACTGCGCCGACCGCGGCATCTCGGAAGTCGCCGGTGCCGGTATTCTCGGATCGCTCGGCGTGTTCAGCCTGATTGGCGCGACCGCTTCCGGCTGGATGTGCGACCGCTTCAATCCGCGCATTCTGCTATTCTGGTATTACGGCTTGCGCGGGCTGTCGCTCGTTATC
>VAZT01000243.1 GCA_005884825.1 Alphaproteobacteria bacterium | reverse complement strand
GTTGCTGATCGACGAGCTCGACCGCACCGACGAGCCGTTCGAGGCCTACCTCCTCGAGCTGCTCTCCGACTTTCAGGTGACGATCCCGGAGATCGGCACCATACACGCCGAGCATCCGCCGATCGTCATCATCACCTCGAACCGTACCCGCGAGATCCATGACGCGCTGAAGCGGCGTTGCTTCTATTACTGGGTGGACTATCCGACCGCGGCGCGCGAGCTCGAAATACTGAAGCGGAAAGCGCCTGGCGCGAGCGAGCATCTGTCGCGCGAGGTTGTCGGCTTTGTACAGAGGCTGCGCACGATGGACCTCTTCAAGCTCCCAGGCATCGCCGAGACGATCGACTGGACCGAGGCCTTGATGCAGCTCGATGTACTGGAACTGACGCCGCACGCGATCAACGACACGCTGGGCGTGTTGCTCAAATACCAGGACGACATCGCCCGCCTGCACGGCAGCGAAGCCGCCCGCATCCTCGAGCAGGTCAAGGCCGAAGCCGTCTCAGTGCAGGAAGGCCCCTCACCCCAACCCTCTCCCCGCACGCGGGGAGAGGGAGGGGCCCGCGCATCGGGAGGGTGAAGGGCAGCGAACAGCCATGCCAGGATCCGGCGGATCGCTGCTCGCCAATCTGATGCATTTCGCGCGCACGTTGCGCGCGGCGGGGCTGCCGGTCGGGCCGGGCAAGGTCATCGACGCGGTGGCCGCCGTCAGCACGGTCGGCATCACCGACCGTCGCGATTTTTACTGGACCCTCCACGCCGTGTTCGTCAATCGGCCGGACCAGCGGCTGATCTTCGACCAGGCCTTTCATGTCTTCTGGCGCAACCCGGATCTTCTGAAAAAGATGATGGGGCTCGTGCTGCCGGAAATGCGGATCGACGGCGCCGAGGACGAGGGCGCGGCGATGGTTCGGCGTCTCGTCGAGGCGCTCCACCCGGACATCGGGAAAGAAGGCGAAGCCGAGGAGACCGAGACCGAAATCGACGCGGCCATGAGCTTTTCCGACCGCGAGCAGCTGCGCGGGATGGATTTCGAGAAGATGTCACTCGAAGAGCTGGCCCGCGCCAAGGCGGCGATCGCAAGGCTGCGCCTGCCCGTGCAAGATGTCCCGACCAGGCGTTTCGCACCGGACCGCCGCGGCGCCCGCGCCGATTTGCGCGCAACCTTGCGCGCGGCGCTGCGCTCGGGCGGGCTCATCGAACTGAAGCGGCGCAGTAGGCGTCGTCGTCCGCCCCCGCTGGTCGTGCTGTGCGACATCTCCGGCTCGATGAGCCGCTACAGCCGCATTTTCTTGCATTTCATGCATTCGGTGACGAACGATCGAGACCGGGTGTCCACCTTTGTCTTCGGGACGCGGCTGACCAACATCACCCGCTATCTGCGCCACCGGGACGTCGATCTGGCGCTCGATCGGGTTGCCGAGGCGGTCACGGACTGGTCGGGCGGGACCCGCATCGGTCACGCGCTCGGCGAGTTTAACCGGCTGTGGTCACGGCGTCTGCTGGGTCAGGGCGCGATCGTGCTGTTGATCACCGACGGGCTCGACCGCGATGCCGGAGCCGGGCTCGCGCACGAAATGGATCGGCTGCACCGCTCGTGCCGTCGGTTGATTTGGCTGAACCCGCTGTTGCGCTACGAGGGTTTCGAGCCAAGATCTCTCGGCATGAAGGCGATGATGCCGTATGTCGACGAGTTCCGCCCGGTGCACAATCTCGAAAGCCTCGAGAGCTTGATCGAGGTGCTGAGCGCGCCGACCACCCGGCGGGGGACGGCAGCCGCGGCATGGCACGAGAAGGAGAGGGCAGCATGAGCGATACGGCAGAAATTCTGGAGCAGGCAGCGCGCTGGCGGGAGGCGGGGTCGGGCGTCGCGTTGGCTACCGTCGTCACGACATGGGGTTCCTCACCGCGTCCGGTCGGCGCCAAGCTCGCGGTGAACGATGCGGGTGCCATGGTCGGTTCGGTATCGGGCGGCTGTGTCGAAGGCGCGGTTGTCGAACAGGCGCTCGAAGCGATCCGCGACGGCAAGCCGCGGCTGCTCGATTTCGGCGTCACCAATGACCAGGCCTGGGAAGTCGGCCTCGCCTGCGGTGGCAAGATCCAGATCTTTGTGGAGCGCGTCGAATGAAAGGACGCATTCTCGACCGGGTGGTGGCGGCGGAGCGTGAGCACCGCAGCGTTGCTCTTGCAACCGATCTCGCTACGGGCCGGCAATTGCTGTTCGAAGGCGAGCATGCCGAGGGGGATCTGGCGCTCGACGATGCGGCGCTCGACCGGGTGCGCGAGGCTTGGCGCACCGGCCGCAACCGGACCATCGAGACTGCATCCGGCCGGGTGTTCGTCGAGGTGCTCACGCCGCCGAACCGCTGCTTCATGATTGGCGCGGTGCACATCGCGCAGCCGTTGGCGCGGATGCTGACGATGGCAGACTATGCCGTGACGGTCATCGACCCCCGCGGAGCGTTCGCAACGCGCGCGCGGTTCCCGGATGTCGAGCTGACGCAGGAATGGCCCGACGAAGCGCTCGAACGGTTGCAGCCGGACCGCGGCTCGGCGCTGGTCGCGTTGACCCATGACCCGAAGATCGATGACCCGGCGCTGGCCGCGGCGTTGCGTTCGGACTGTTTCTACATCGGCGCGCTCGGCTCGCGCCGCAACCACGCCGGGCGCTGTGCGCGGCTCAAGCAGCTGGGCTTCAGCGATAACGATCTTGCTCGCATCCACGGCCCGATCGGGCTTGCAATCGGCGCTGTGTCGCCGGCCGAAGTAGCGATCTCGATCGCCGCCGAGATGACCCAGGTCCTGCGTCACGGCGAGGCGGCGGAGGCGGCGTGAAGTTCGGCGAGGTCCCCGTCGCCGAGGCCGAAGGGGCGATCCTCGCGCACAGCCTGAAGCTCGGGACAACCGCGCTGAAGAAGGCGCGGGTGCTGTCGCGCACCGATATCGAGTTGATCGCTGCCTCGGGTTTGGGAAATCGAAGCGGCAGGCCCGTTCACGGGCCGCGCCAACCTTTTCGCCAAGACACGAGGACTTCTGGTCTTCGATCGGGAACGGCTCGACCGCCTCAATCTGGTGGACGAGACGGTGACGCTCGGCACTCTGCCGCCATTCGCGACGGTCGAACCCAAGCAGATGGTCGCCACGGTCAAGATCATTCCGTTCGCAGCACCAGAGGCGGCGGTTGCGCACTGCATCGAGGCCGCGGCCTCGGACGGTCCTCTGCTGCGCGTCGCTCCTTTTGTGCCGCGCTCGGTCGGGCTTGTGCAGACACGGCTCCCCGGCCTCAAGGAAAGTATTCTCGACAAGACCCGGCAGGTGACCGAAGGCAGGCTTGCCGCACTGGGCTGCCGGCTCGTTTTCGAGGAGCGCTGCGGGCACGCCACGGGTGAACTGGCGTCGACGATCCGCGATGCGCTCGGCCAGGGCATCGACATTCTGCTGATCCACGGCGCCTCGGCGATCCTCGATCGGCGCGACGTCATCCCCGCGGCGATCATCGCCGCCGGCGGCAGCATCGACCATTTCGGGATGCCAGTAGACCCCGGAAATCTGCTGCTCCTTGGGCATGTCGCGGAGCGGGTCGTGCTCGGGCTTCCCGGATGCGCGCGCTCGCCCAAGGTCAACGGCTTCGACTGGGTGCTCGAGAGGCTCGTCGCCGGGCTGCCTGTCGGTTCCGCAGAGATCATGCGTATGGGCTGCGGCGGCCTTCTCGCCGAGATCCCGTCGCGCCCGCTCCCTCGCGCCGAAGCGAAGCCTGCCGAGCAAAGGCCCGCGGCAAAGCCTGCCGGCCCCCGCATCGGCGCTCTCCTGCTCGCAGCGGGGGAATCGCGGCGCATGGGGGGCCCCAACAAACTGCTCGCCGAAATCGATGGCACGCCGATGGTGGCGCATGTGGCCCGCAGACTGCTCGCTTCGCGGGCGCGGCCGATCATCGCGGTGCTCGGCAATCAGGCCGACGCGGTCGACGCGGCGCTCGGCAAATTGCCGGTCGAACGCGTGCGCAATCCGGAATTCGCCGGCGGGCTCTCGACCTCATTGAAGCGCGGCATTGCTGCGCTGCCGCCCGATCTGGAGGGCGCGCTGATCTGCCTGGGCGACATGCCGCTGATTTCCGGCCGGCACATCGACCGCCTGATCGCTGCGTTCAATCCGCTCGAAGGCCGCGCAATAATCGTCCCGACCCGACGCGGCAAGCGCGGCAACCCCGTCCTCTGGTCGAAGCGATTCTTTCCTGAGATGGCCGAGCTCGCCGGCGATGTCGGCGCCAAGCACCTGATCGGCGAGCATGCCGAGCTTGTCGCCGAAGTCGAGATGGACGACGACGCTATCCTCGTCGACATCGACACCCCCGAGGCGCTCGCCGCACTGAGAGAAAGGAAGAAACCTGTCGTTGAGGCCGCTTGCTGAGGGAGGAGAGGAAATGCAGAGCGAGCGAGATCCATTGCCGTTCCGGCCGTATGCGCCGGGGACGCAACCGCCCTATGACGCTCCGGCCTATGGCAGCACCCACAAGCGCCACCCGCAGGAGACGCTTGTGCGGCTGCCCCACACAATTACCGAAACCGCCGGACCGCGCTTCAGCACCGCGCATTTCCCGCCGATCCCCGATTTGTCAGTCGTGGATGGGAAAACGGCGCTGGGCGAGCGCATCATCGTGCGCGGCCGGATTACCGACGAGGAAGGCAGGCCGGTCCCGCGCACGATCGTCGAGATTTGGCAGGCCAACGCCTCCGGCCGCTATCAGCATCCGGCGGACCAGCATGATGCAGCTGTGGATCCGAACTTCCGCGGCGAGGGCCGGGTTTATACCGACGATGAGGGCTGGTACCGGTTCACCTCGATCAAGCCCGGCGCCTATCCTTGGCGCAATCACCCCAATGCGTGGCGGCCGAACCACATCCATTTTTCGTTCTTCGGGTCGGGTTTTGCCGCCCGGCTCGTCACCCAGATGTACTTCCCGGGTGACCCGTTGCTCGAGCTCGACCCGATCTTCCTGTCGATACCCGATGCGGCGGCGCGCAACCGCCTCGTCTGCACCCTCGACATGACCGTCACCGAGCCCGAATGGGCGCTGGGCTACCGGTGGGACGTCGTACTGC
>VAZT01000242.1:3774-6508 GCA_005884825.1 Alphaproteobacteria bacterium | reverse complement strand
AGTCCAGCCGTCCAATGCCGAAACGCTCCATCAGCTCCGGCCGGGCGTCGGTGACCAAATCGCGGCGGGTCATCGCAAAGCACGGCGAGCAGTCCGCCAGAATGGCCGCGCTGGCATCCCTCGAGCTCGCGCGCCGCGGGATCATCATTGGCACCGCGATCACACCAGCCAGGAGGCAAGCGAAGAACGCGACGATGAAATCCAAGCCCGGCGAAAACAGCAGGACCGCTCTGTCGCCTTTTTGTCCGCGGTCGGCCAGGCTCACCGCCACCGCCCGGGCGCGTGTATAAAGCTCGGCAAAAGACAAAGAAAGCCGCTCGGCCCCGCGGTCCGGCAAAAATATGTAGGCCGGATCGTTCGGCTGCTCCGTCGCCCGATATCGGAGCACGTCAACCAGGGACGAAAACTCGGTTCGCGCCTTCGCCTTCGTTTCGCTCATCGGCCGGCGCGCGTTGCCAAGTGCCGCGCGAGCTCACCGATGCTCGGATGATCGAACAGCAGGTCTGGCGTGAGCTCCAAGCCGAGCCAATCTTCGAGCTCGACGATCAAGAACACCGAGTTCGCGGAATCGAGCCCCAACCCGGCGAACGTCATCTCCGTGTCTATCGTTTGATGCGGCAAGTCGAGCGTGCGTGCCAAATACTCCACACACCAGTCTCGGATCGCGGCTTCACTCGGATTTTCGGCTCGCAAAACAAGCTTCCTTTGACGCCGCGGATGGACGCCGGCTTCCCTAACAGCGCTGCCTTCCGCCGGCAAGAGGCGGGTTGCCACATAGCCTTCAGGTGTTGATCGATGGCCTCGGCCACAAAGGGCGAATTAGTCTTGCGCCGGCTACCAGCTAGGTGGGGCGCGGCATCACCAGCGGGCCCAGATGCGGCGCCAGCCCCATCTCACCGGATGCCGATCGAGCCATCGCTTGAAGCGGATCGGCAGGAATTTCCGGCGCTCCTCGACGGACCGAATGTCCTCCTCTGGTGTCCGGGTCAATAGGCAATAATTGAAGCCGCTCAGCGCCTCGCCGGCGGGAACCAGTCTGATCCTGAAGTTCGGCAGCACGCGGCAGATCGCGAAGCCCAGGCCGCGGATGTAATCGGTGAATTCGGCCGGACTTACCGTATGGGCGAGGAGGCTATCGGCAAATTCGGTGACGATACGGATATTCGGTGATCGCGCGATGGTTTGCTCCATGCCGCGCATTACCATCGGCTCGTGGCCCTCGACGTCCATCTTGACCAGATCGACTGGTAGGTCCGGCGGCAGAAAATCGTCGATCGTGGTCATGTCCACCTCGACCGCATGCTGCTTGCCACCCGACAGTTGTACGTCCGACATGGTGCCGCCGGACGGCAGGTTCGCCGAGTAATGCAAAACGCCGCGGCCGCACTCGCTGGATACCAGCACGTTTGCCGCCCGGATGTTCGGATTGAAATAAAGATCGTTAGCCGCGATCGTGCGTTGCAGGCTCTCGAAGATGCGCGGGTTGCCCTCGAAAGCGTAAAGCCGCCCATGATTTTTGACGATGCTGGCACTGAGCGCGGTGTAGAGGCCGAAATTGGCGCCGATGTCGAGGACGATCGAGTGCTGCGTCAGAAAGGTCCGGAATACGCGAATGACATCCGCTTCGTGCTGCCACCCGAGGATGTAGCCGAGCCCTTCGAAGGTAGTGGTGTCGACGCAGAGATATTCGCCCGAGGCCAGCCGCACCAGCGCCCAATCCGCTCCGACGGCGATCGGACGGCGGATCCTCACGGGCCGGCGCCTGGAGGAGGACTGCTACGCCCGCGCCTCGTGCGGCTCACAAAGCACAGGCGCTGGCGGGTCTCACAGCACGGATTCGACCCACTCGTAAAGTTTGCTCTTGGGCAGGGCGCCGATTTTGGTGGCGGCAACCTGACCGCCCTTGAAGACGATCATGGTAGGAATTCCGCGCACCCCGTATTTCATCGGGGTCTGCGGGTTCTCGTCGATGTTGACCTTGGCAACGGTCACCTTGCCGGCCATGTCGGTGGCGAGCTCTTCGAGGAACGGGCCGATCATGCGGCATGGTCCGCACCACTCCGCCCAGAAATCGACGACCACCGGCCCACTGGCGCGGAGCACTTCGGCGTCGAAGCTGCTGTCGGTGACGGCGATCGGTTTCATGTGGCTTTCCCTCGGTTAACTGCCGGTCAGATTAGGGGAGCCGAAAATGCCCCGTCAAGGCAGGTACCCCGCAAGGATTTCGGGGCTGATCGGCATCAGCCGCGGACCTTCGGTCCACAACAGGGCGCAACGGATCTCGCGATCTGGATAAATCCGCTCCAGCGCCGCTTGGTAAGCCGCGAGCTGTCGAAGATAGATCGGCGCCACCTCGTCCTCGGCGGGGGGCGGCGGGCGCAGGCTCTTGTAATCGACGATCAGCACCCGGTCCTCTGCGACCACCAGCCGATCGATCTGCCCCGATAAGGCTTGCCCTCCGATTAGCCCGATGAGCGGCACCTCGGCCTGCGAGCCCGGGCCAAACAGCGCGGCGAAATCGGGGTGCTCCAAGACGGCGAGAGTTTCGCGCCGAATTTCGTCCTGCTCCTCGGCCGTGAGGCGGTGCGTTTCCAGCGCCAAAAAACGCCGCGCGGCAACCTCGCGCTCCTCGATCGGCAGTTCGGGCAGAGCCTGCAGCAGCCGGTGCACCAAGAGACCACGCTTGAACCGGTCACGCCCTTGCGCGGCGAGCGGCGAGAGAGCGGGCGGCTCG
>VAZT01000242.1:0-3756 GCA_005884825.1 Alphaproteobacteria bacterium | reverse complement strand
GGGACGGTTTGCGGACTCGTGAGCCGGAGACCCTGGCCGCACCATCCGTCGGCACCGATCAGCGCCGTCGCGTCGAAGGGAAAAGGAGTTGCGATCTCGGCGAGACCCGTCCGGCAGAGCGCGTGCCACGAATCTTCCCTGGGTGCTTCCCGGGTTTGCCAGCCGCAAATATAGAGCCGATCCTGGGCGCGGCTCAGTGCGACATAGAGCAGACGGCGATATTCCTCCAGGTTGCGCTCGCGCAGCGCCCGTTTTTCGCTCGTATAAAATGGGACGGCGAGATCGGCCCGCGGACACCACAGCGGCAGCCCCTCACGCTGCGTCCACAGCAGCGTGTCCGGCAGGTTCGGCAGCTGCATAGTGTCGGGCAGAAAGACCACCGGCGCTTCGAGCCCCTTCGCGCCATGAACCGTCAATGTGCGCACCTCGTCGCGCCGCCTTGCGCCGAAATCGCGCTTGACTTCGGTGTCGCCGGCGACCAGCCAGCGCAGAAAACCCTGCAGGGACGGCACATGCTCGCGTTCGTAGGAGAGTGCCAGTGCAAGGAACTCCTCGACCGGGTCCGCGGCCTCCAGCCCGAGACGCTCCAGCAGCATGCGCCGCCCCCCCTGAGCGCCGAGGATCTCGGCGTAGAGTTCGTACGGCGGCACGAAATCGGCGCGGGCCAAGAGATCGGCGAGCCGCTCAACCGCGCGCCGAAGCTGTGGAGATTTGCCGGCTTTGGCGCGCAATCGCTGCCACAGCTTTTCGCTGCCGCGGTCATAGGCAAGATCGAACAGTGTCTCCTCGTCGATGCCGAAGAGGGGACCCTTCAGCACCGTCGCTAGGGTGAGGTCATCCTCCGGCAACAGCAAGAACCGGCCGAGCGCCACCAGGTCCTGCACAGCCAATTGCTCGGTCAGGATGAGGCGGTCGGCTCCGGCCACCGGAATGTCGCGTTGTTTGAGCGCGCGCAGCAGCTCAGCGACGAACTCGTTGCGCCGCCGCACCAGCACCATCACGTCCCCCGGCCGGATCGGGCGGCCGGAGGCTTCGAGCAGTTCGCCTTTGTCGAGCCAATCCGCAATGGTCGCGGCGATCGCGTTTGCGAGCCGGGTGCGAGGCTGCGTTGTTCGCTGGCGGATGACCGGCAGCGCCATCGGGTCGGGCGGCTCCTCGGGCTGCCCGACCACTGGCGGCCACAACTCGACCACTCCCGCGTGTCCAGCCCGGGAAGCGATATGACGGATCTCGCCGCCGTCGAGAGCGACGCCGTCGCGGGCCGCCTCGTTTCGAAAGACAGCGTCGATCGCCCGCAGCACCGGCTCGGTCGAGCGGAACGAGACTTCCAGCGGCACCACGCGCCATTCCTGCCGGGCGTCGCTGATGCGCCTTTCGAAATCTTCACCCATCGCCAGGAATGCTCGCGGATCCGCGCGCTGAAAGCTGTAGATCGACTGCTTGGCGTCGCCCACGGCAAAGATCGTGCGCAGGCGGTCGCCAACGCCCTCACCGGCGAAAAACTCCTGGGCGAGGGCCGCCACGATTTGCCATTGCTCGGGGTTGGTGTCTTGCGCCTCGTCGATCAGAATGTGGTCGAGGCCGCCGTCCAGCTTGAAGAGCACCCATGGCGCGATGCCGGGCCGGCGCAGCAGATCGAGGGCGGCCGAGATCAAGTCGTCATAGTCGAGCACCCCTTGGGCGCTCTTGGCGGCTGCATACGCATCCATCAACGCACCGCCCAGACGGATCAGCGCGCAGCTCGCCTCGACAAGCACGGCCGCCGATCGCCGCTCGCAGAATTTTTTGACCCGTTCAGCCTCAGCGCCGAGCACCGCCGCAGCGTCGCAGCCGGCGCTGCGGGCGGCGTCCCGAGTGATCAGGATTTTGCGGGTCTCGCCCTCGTTGGTCAGAAATGCCGCGATATACGCCGGAAGCATCTGACGGCGACGCTCCGGAGTCTCGCACCATTTCCCAAGGATAGTGCCCCGGTCTCGATCGGTGCAGGATCCGGTGGAGAGCGCCGCTGCAGCCGAGCACAGGCCCCGCTCGTCTCCAGCCCCCGCGGCGCAGAAACCGGCGATGACTGCCTCCTCGGTCGTCCCGGCGGGCAAAGCCAGAGCTCGGCAGAGCTCGTCGAGCAACTCCGAATGGCCTTTGCCGAGCACATCGCGGAGCTTGCCGCGCTCGGCCGCCAGCGACGCCATCAACACACTAAAGCGTTCCTCGGGAGCATGGCGAGCTACCACTGCAAGCGCGTCGGCGAGCTCGGGCTCGTTTCCGTTGCGAGCGGCAACCACCACACGCTCGCCGGCCTCGATCAGCGTTTCGCGCGCGCTGCGCTCGTCGAGAACTCCAAATTCGGTCGGCACTCCCGCCTCCAGCGGGAAGCGGCGCAACAGGGTTTGGCAGAAGGCGTGGATCGTCGCGATTTTGATGCCGCCGGGGGTTTCGAGAACGCGCGCGAAAAGCTGTCTGGCCCGGGCGACCGTCGCATCGCTCGGCATGCCCCCGGTCAGTTTTTGCAAGGTCTCGGTGAGCGCCCCCGACCTCAACGTCGCCCAATCGGCCAACTCCTCGTTCAGCCGGTTTGCCATCTCGGCCGCGGCGGCGCGTGTGAAGGTCAGGCACAAGATGCGGGCAGGATCCGTCCCGTCGAGCATCAGCCACAGCAAGCGGTCGATGAGCACCCGCGTCTTGCCGGTTCCAGCCGAGGCGGACACCCAGACGGAAGCCCGTGGGCCGGCGGCCTTGCGCTGCGGGGTGTCGGGGTCGCCGAACGACCTCATTCCTCGGCCTCGCTCTCGGCGAGCCTTTCCAGGTGCCGGTAATCGGAATATCGCGGCGCCCAAAGCGGTGACGGAACCGCGAGATAGGGTGTCGCCGGATCGTCGAACCGGTTGATCAGCGCCTCGACGCGGGCGACCACGCGATCGATCAGGCTTGCGGGGTCGCCCGCGCCGATTTGGCAGCGTTCGCCGGCGGGTTCGCCGCCGCTCAGCCGCCAATATTCGAGCGCTGCCGGCGAGCCATTGACCCCCTTGAAGCCGCCGCCGCGCAGAATCGCGCCCTCGAGCGGGAGTTGCGGTGCAAACCCTGTTTGCACCTGCTTTACCGGAGGCACGCTGCCGGTTTTGTAGTCGACCAGCAGAAAACCGCCTTCGGCGAGGCGGTCGATGCGGTCCGCCTTGGCGGTGATCGTGAACGGCTCACTGCGCCCGTTCAAGGTCAAGCTTCCCTCACATTCGCTGAGGCTCTCGGTAATGCCGAGGCGTCGAACCCGCTCCTGATCGACCAGCCAACGGGCGATTCTCGTAAAGCGAGGCCACCAGAACGCCCAGGCGCCGGGACGAGACAGGACGGGTCCGAATTGCTGGCGGCCGATAGCCAGCAGTTCCTCTTCGGCGTTAACCGGCATCGCCTGCGGGAAGCGGCGATAGAAGGTGTCGAGCGTCTGGTGAATCACCGTGCCGAGTTCGGCGCGGCCGGGATCGGCGTCGAGTTCCTCCAGTGGCCTCAGCCCGAGGATATGGCGGGCATAGATCGCATAAGGATCGCGCAGCCAGATCTCGATGTGCGTCACCGAGAGCTTGCGCGGCCGCGCTGAGAGAGGCGGACGCGGCTCGGGCGGGGGCAGCGGGCGGTAACCCTGTGCCCGATCGATCAGCTCCGCGGCGTGCGGGAGATCGTCCGGCCCGATCGCACCATCTAATCCGACAGCCTGCAGTACCGTATCCAGACGAAGAAGCCAGCGCGACGGCACGGTTGGAACACCTT
>VAZT01000241.1 GCA_005884825.1 Alphaproteobacteria bacterium | reverse complement strand
AGGATGGGGCGAATTTGCTGATCGCCTATCGCCGCGCCTCGAACATCGTCGGCATCGAGGAACGCAGGGACGACAGCAGATACGACGGCAACATCGATCCGATGCTGTTGCGCCAGTCCGAGGAGCGGGTGCTTGCTCAGCGGCTCGCCGAGGTGGGCGAGGCCGCGGGAACTTTCCTGCAACGCGAACAGTTCGGGGCAGCGATGTCGGAATTGGCGCGATTGCGGCGGCCGGTTGACGATTTCTTCGACAAGGTCACCGTCAATTGTGATGACGCTGAGCTTAGGGAAAATCGGCTGCGCTTGTTGTCGCGCATCCGGGATACCATGAACCAGGTCGCCGATTTTTCGCAGATCGAAGGGTGAGCGGCGGATGACGAAGTGGGTCTACCGGTTTGGCGACGGCGCCGCCGAGGGCCGCGCCGATATGAAAAACCTGCTGGGCGGCAAGGGCGCCGGTCTCGCCGAGATGAGCAATCTCGGCTTGCCGGTGCCGCCCGGGTTCACGATCACGACCGAGGTCTGCACCTACTTCTACGCTCACGGGAAATCCTATCCCGCCGAGCTGACGGACCAGGTGACCGACGGGCTCGCGGCGCTCGAGCGCTCGTTCGGTGCGCGGTTCGGCGACGCAAAGAACCCGTTGCTGGTCTCGGTGCGGTCGGGAGCCCGGGTCTCGATGCCCGGGATGATGGATACCGTGCTCAACCTCGGTCTCAACGACAAGGCGGTCGTGGGGCTGGCGCGCAAGAGCGGCGATGAGCGCTTCGCGTATGACAGCTATCGGCGCTTCATCCAGATGTACGGGCAGGTCGTGCTTGGGATCGACCACCATCATTTCGAGGAGCTGATCGAAAACCACAAGCTCGAGACCGGCGCCAACCTCGACACGGACCTCACCGCAGAGGATTGGCGGACCGTCGTCTCCGGTTTCAAGGACGTCGTTACCCAGGAATGCGGGCAGCCCTTCCCGCAGGACCCCGAGGAGCAGCTCTGGGGCGCTATCGGCGCAGTCTTTGGTTCCTGGATGAACCCACGCGCGGTCACCTATCGCCAGCTGCACGACATCCCAGCCGATTGGGGGACCGCGGTCAATGTGCAGGCAATGGTGTTCGGCAATATGGGGCCGGATTGCGCGACCGGCGTCGCCTTCACCCGTGATCCTTCGACAGGCGCCAACACATTTTACGGCGAGTTCCTGGTAAATGCGCAGGGCGAGGATGTCGTCGCCGGGATCCGCACGCCGCAGCATCTGACGATCGCCGGAAAGGAGGCGAACAACTCGGCCTTGCCGGCAATGGAAGAGGTCATGCCCGAGGTCTTGAGCCAACTCTACAAGGTGCGCCGGAAACTCGAAGACCACTACCGCGACATGCAGGACATCGAGTTCACCGTTCAGCGCAGCAAATTGTGGATGCTGCAGACGCGCACCGGCAAGCGAACCGCGCAAGCCGCATTGAAGATCGCTGTGTCGCTGGTCGAGGAGGGGGTGATCGATCGGGAGGAGGCGATCCGCCGGATCGAACCCGGGTCGCTCGACCAGCTGCTGCACCCAATGCTGGATCCCGCGGCGAAAACTACCGTGCTCGCCCGCGGATTGCCGGCGTCGCCGGGCGCCGCCTCGGGCAAGGTCGTGTTTTCCGCCGACGAGGCCGAATCGTTCGCGGTGCGCGGCGAAGCGGTGATCCTCGTCCGTATCGAGACGAGCCCGGAGGACATCCACGGCATGCACGCCGCGAGGGGCGTACTGACAAGCCGCGGTGGGATGACGAGCCACGCCGCAGTCGTGGCCCGCGGCATGGGGCGACCCTGCGTCGCCGGCGCCGGCGATCTGCGGATCGACTACGAGGCGCGCACGATGACGGCGCGCGCCGCCCTGGTGAAGGCCGGCGAGATCATCACTATCGACGGATCGACCGGCGAGGTGATGGTCGGAGAAGTTCCGACGATCCAGCCCGAGCTGTCGGGCGATTTCGCGACATTGATGGGCTGGGCGGACGCGATCCGTCGTCTCAAGGTGCGCGCCAATGCCGAAACCCCGATCGATGCCCGTGCGGCGCGCCGGTTCGGCGCCGAAGGCATCGGGCTCAGCCGCACCGAACACATGTTCTTCGAGGCCGACCGTATCGGCGCGATGCGGCGCGTGATCATGGCCGAGGACGAGGCCGGACGCCGCGCCGGGCTCGCCGATCTGCTCCCGATCCAACGCGAAGACTTCGCCGAAATATTCCGCATCATGAAGGGATTGCCGGTCACGATCCGGCTCCTCGACCCGCCGCTCCACGAATTCCTGCCGAAGACCGAAGCGGAGTTCGGCGAAATGGCGCGGCTTACCGGCAACGACGTTGCGACGATCCGCCATCGTGCGCTGGCGTTGCACGAGACCAACCCTATGCTCGGTCACCGCGGCTGCCGGCTCGGCATCACCTATCCCGAGATCTATGAGATGCAGGCGGCGGCGATCTTCGAGGCCGCGGTGGCCGTCGTGAAGGAGACGGGCGAGGCCGTCGAGCCTGAGATCATGGTGCCGCTGATCGCTACGAAGAAGGAATTCGACATTCTAAAGACGATGATCGACCGCATCGGCAAAGAGGTCATGGAACGAGAGGGTACGGTCGTACCTTACCTCGTCGGCACGATGATCGAGTTGCCGCGAGCCGCATTGCTCGCCGGCGAGATCGCCGAGACGGCGGAATTCTTCAGCTTTGGAACGAACGATTTGACCCAGACGGTCTTTGGTTTGTCGCGCGACGACGCCGCGAGCTTTGTCGGGACTTACCAGCGGCTCGGGATATTCGAACACGACCCGTTCGTCACCCTCGATGTGACTGGGGTCGGCGAGCTCGTTCGCATCGGAGCCGAACGGGGCCGCGCCACCCGGCCGGAACTGAAGCTCGGCATTTGCGGCGAGCATGGCGGCGATCCGGCTTCGATTGCATTCTGCCATGACGTCGAGCTCGACTACGTCTCGTGCTCGCCGTACCGCGTACCGATCGCCCGTCTCGCCGCAGCGCAAGCCGCGCTGTCGGGCCAGTCGGGAAGCGGGACGGCATGACAACAAAAACAGTGATGATCTGTGTGGCGACGATTGCCGGCACCGCCAGCGCCGCCGCTCAAACGAAGGGATTACCGGCGCCGTTGCCTCCGCCGACCATTTATTCCGCTCCGACGCCCGCCCCTATGGCGCCCCTGATCAATCCCGGTCCGGCTGTCGCGCCACCCGCCGGGCTGTCGCCGCTACTGACGGAACCCGGGCCGGTGTACTCCACCGGCGAACGGGCAATGCCGGCCTATCCCGCTCCGCAATTCCCAGGCCCGATCGGTCAGCAGAACATGCAATCGAATCGCAACAATTTGCTCGACCAGCAGTGGCAGCTCGAGCGCAGCGGCGCCAGTCCGGGGAGCGAACGCAGCCGCGAAATCCAGCAGCAGCTGAACCAGCCGGGATCGCGCTAAGACCAGGTCATTTCGCGCCCATCTGTGCCCGCAGCCAATCGGCGATCGCGGCCCACAGCATCGCCGGAGCGCGCGCCCCGGACATCATGCCGACATGCCCCAGCGGTGGCCGCAATACGGTCGCACCGCCGAGCGCTGCCGCGAGCGGCTCCGCCGAACTCGGCGGGACGATTCGATCGCGGTCCGGCACGACGACGAGCGCGGGCGAGCGGAGGTACTTCGGATCGACCGTCTCACCGCCGATTTGCCAAAGGCCGCGAGCCGGCTCGTTGTCGCCGTACCAGGAGCGCGCACAATCGCGCGCCACCGCCGCCGCCAGCGGTACCCCGTCATTGACCCAATCTTCGAGCGCGACAAAAGCGCGTGCTGTGTCGCCATTGGGGTCGAGCGCCGCGAAGCGGGTGAATTTTCGCTCGGCGCTGAACGGATCGAGCATAAAGAAGAGGCTCTGAATCACCTCGACCGGGAGAGCGCCCTGGTCATCGCACAGGAGCGGCAGACAATCGGCGAGCAAACCGAAGAACCGCGCCGGGTGCGCGCGCTCGGCATGAAAATCCCATGGTGTCGCGAGCACTGCCAGGCAGGCGGTCTGGTCGGGGCGGCGCAGCGCAAGGGCGAGAGCGAACAGCCCACCCATGCAGTAGCCGGCAATCCCGATCGGCGTGCCGGCTATCCGTACTGCGGCCTCAAACGCGCTTTCGAGGCGCCCGGCGATGTAGCCGGTCAAGTCGAAACCGCGCTCTTCCCTGCCGGGCGCCCCCCAATCGACCACCAGCGGCCGCAGACCCCGTCCGGCGAGATACCGCAGAAAGCTGCGCTCAGGCAGGAGGTCGAGAACGTAAAAACGGTTGATCAAGGACGGAACGACAAGAATCACCGGGCCGGCGGTATCGCCGGCGTAATCGAGGAGGCGCGTCGTGCCTTCGCGCCACAGCACCGGTGGCGCTTTGCCGCTGCGGCGGTAAGGGTGCCGACGATAGGCTTCGAGGCCGGCGAGATAGGATTGGGCGCGGCGCGTGATCTCGCGATCGAGCCCCGCGGCGACGCTACTCGGCCCGACCGCGTCGATTTCGGCCGCGAGGCCGCGAAGCCGCTCGCCCGCCTCGCTCGACAAGAGCAACGCGTCTTTCAAGATCGGCAAGACGGTCCGCGAACTCGACCACAGCACCATTGCGCTCGCCAGATGCGCCGCTAACGGGCGCGGCGCCAGCCGGCGGTCCAAGCGGCCCCGCGGGCGAGGTCGGTGGCATGGGTCATCGCGATCAATATATCCCGCGTCGCAAGCCGGAGAGGCGATTCGCCGATCGATGGCGCGTCTTTGATAAGGCAATCGCGCCAAAAGACTGTATTGTTGCCGCCGAGGGACCCTCTCCCCGAGGCGAGACACCACGCACATGAACACCCCGAGCCGCGACAACTCCAATGGAGCCAAACCGGTCGTCGTCAAGAAATACGCCAACCGACGTCTCTACAACACCGCAACGAGCAGTTATGTCACGCTCGACGACCTCGCCAAATTGATCAAGGAGGGCGGCGATTTTGTCGCGCATGACGCCAAGACCGGTGAAGACATCACCCGCTCGGTATTGACCCAGATCATTGTCGAGCAGGAGCAGAAGGGCGGCCAAAATCTCTTGCCCACCAGCTTCCTGCGGCAGCTGATCAGCTTTTACGGCGACAGCATGCAGTTTCTTGTGCCGGGCTACCTCGAACAGGCGATGATCGCCTTTGCCCGCAACCAGGAGCAGATGCGCAAGAACCTACAGGCGACCTTCGGAATCTTCCCGTTCGGTCAGTTCGAGGAGATGGGCAAGCAGAACATGGCCTTGTTCGAGCGCGCTCTGAAGATGCTCTCGCCCTATGGCCGTGACGAAAAGCCGGTCTCGGCCGAGCCCGAGACAAAGCAGAAGGCGGCCGAAGATCCCCGCCTGAAGCGCCTGGAAGCGCAGATCGAAACGCTTACTCAACAACTCGAAGCGCTGGGACGCGATCGCCAGGATCATTAGGCGGAGGGTGTCCAGTTGCCTCCGTCGCGGTTACAATCCCGTCCATGCGCGTTCTCTATCATCTGTGGCTTTCCCCGTTCTCGCGCAAAGTGCGCGTCGTGCTCAGGGAGAAAAACCTCGATTTCACGCTGAAGACCGAGAAAGTATGGGAGAGGCGGCCGGAATTCCTCGCGCTCAGCCCGGCCGGCGAGGTGCCGGTATTGATCGAACCGGACGGGACCGTCCTCGCGGACACGACGGCTATCGTCGAATACCTCGACGAGGTTTACCGGGAGAAGATTCTCATCGGCATCAACCCGGTCGACCGCGCTGAGGTGCGGCGGCTCACGGCCTGGTTCGACAACAAGATGAACCTCGAAGTGACGGAGAATCTGCTCGGCGAAAAGATGATGAAACGGCTGACTGGGCTCGGCCAGCCGAACTCGCTGGCGATTCGCGCCGGACATTCAAATCTCCCTTACCATCTCGATTATCTCGGGTATCTCGTCGAGCGCCGGCGCTGGCTTGCCGGCGATCATTTCTCGATCGCCGACATCACCGCCGCC
>VAZT01000346.1 GCA_005884825.1 Alphaproteobacteria bacterium | reverse complement strand
AGGCATTGCAGGCGGCGAAACCGGCCGTCCAGGCACTCTATCAGGCGCTCACCCCGGAGCAGCGCGGGGTCTTCGATCATCCCTTCCGCCGCTAGCGGTCACCGGGGCAATTCAGTGCGACATCAAAACGGGCACCGTCATGCCGCGCAGCACAACGCTGACGGGGGTATCGCTCAGTCGAGCATGATCCGCACGCCGGTGGCGCCGTTGAGCAGACGTTTCAAATGAAAGCTCACCAGCTGGTCGCCGCCGCATAGACCAAGCAAAGCCGCAAATGCCGATAGTGCGCTCGGGTCCCCCGCTTCGAGCTTGCGGAAGGCGTCGAGATAGGCCCGGGTCGTTGGAGCAGCATGCTTCTCAGGAGCGAGCGGCTCGAAGGCCCGCAGGGGTTCGCTGCGCCCGCGCAACAGCAGATCGCCGACCGGCCGGCCCATAAAGCCGGGGACGCGAGCCGTCACGCTCTCGCCGACGCAGATGCGGGTTCCGAGCTGCTTGTTCGCCGCTTCGAGCCGCGCTGCCGTATTTACCGTGTCGCCATAGGCGGTGTAGTCGAAATACCGGCGGCCGCCGAAATTTCCGACAATGGCAGGGCCCGCATTGAGGCCGAGACGGGTTGCGCCGAGAACGATCCCTTTTTCCTCCCAGCGCTTGGCGAAGGATCGGGCGCGGGCATCGAGCTCCAGCGCACAAGCGACCGCGCGGGCGGCATGATCCGGCTGCTCGGCCGGCGCTCCGAACAGCACGTGCAGCGCATCGCCGACGATCTTCACGACGGTTCCGCCATGAGCGAACACCGCGTCGGTCATCTCGCCGAGATAATCGTTTAGCAGCGGCGCGATGACGTCCGGCTCGAGCGTCTCGACAAGGGTTGTAAACCCGGCCATGTCGGTGAACAGCGAGGTGATCTCGCGCCGCTGGCCGCCGAGATCGACAGCCTCGGGATCGCCCGCCAACCGCTCGGCCAGGTTGGGGGAGAAATACCTGGACAACAGCGCGTGCGCCCGTTCCGCGGCTATCTGCCGGCGGCGCGCCTCGCGCAACGTTTCGATGTGGCGCAAGGTCTTGTTGATTGTCGTCTCGAGGTCGGCGAAATCGATCGGCTTGGTCAGAAAATCGAAGGCTCCGCGGTTCATCGCCGTGCGGATGTTGGCCATGTCGCCATAGGCGGAGACGATGATTGTCGAGAGCGGGTCATCGCCCTCCTGGATTTTTTGCAGAAGGGTCAGTCCGTCCATGCGCGGCATGTTGATGTCGCTCACCACCATGTCGACAGCGCCCCCATTGCCCAGCATTTCGAGCGCCTCGGCGCCGTCGCGGGCGAACAGAAAGCGGACTTGGCCTTCCCGGATCTGGCGGCGAAACTTCTGCTGGACGAGGGCCTCGAGGTCGGGCTCGTCATCGACCAGCAGGATCGTCGAGGTCATGCCCCGTCCCTCGCTCCTTGGTGACAACATCGAGCGGCTCGTCGATGATGCCCTTGCCGAGACCGATTTGCGCGTCCTGACATCCCGTCACCGCCTCGCCTGCCGAGCACTTTTCAGGCTCGATGATAACAGACGTTGTGGCGACAAAGAGGCCTGGATCGTTTGATGGTGACCGCATCTCCCTACATTCTGGCAATTGACCAGGGCACCACCAGCACCCGGGCAATCCTGTTCGACGGCGCGGGGCGGGCGCGGAGCACAGCGCAAATCGAATTGACCCAGCATTATCCGCAGCCCGGCTGGGTCGAGCACGACCCGGAGGAGATCTGGCGGGCCGTCGCCGCGGCCTGCCGTGAAGCGGCGGCAGCCGCGGACGGGCCGATCGCCGCGATCGGCATCACCAACCAGCGCGAGACGACGCTGCTGTGGGAGCGCGCGACCGGGGCGCCGGTCCATAATGCGATCGTCTGGCAGGACCGTCGGACCGCCGAACTGTGCGAGCGCTGGCGCAGGGAGGGTCTCGGCGAAACCGTCGCGCAGCGTACCGGGCTGGTCATCGACCCGTATTTTTCCGCGTCCAAGATCGCCTGGCTGCTCGCCGATCTCCCGGGATTGCGCGCGCGCGCCCGGGCGGGCGAGATCGCGTTCGGAACGATCGACAGCTATCTGCTCTGGCGGCTTTCGGGTGGCCGGCGGCATATGACCGACGTCACAAACGCGTCCCGGACGATGCTGTTCGACATTCGGCGCCTTGCTTGGGACGACGATCTCCTCGAGGCTTTCGAAATCCCGCCGGCGGTTTTGCCCGAGGTGCTGGATACCGCGGCGGATTTCGGCGCCGCGATCCCGGAGTTGCTGGGAGACGCGGTACCGATCGCCGGGGTCGCCGGGGACCAGCAGGCGGCGCTGATGGGCCAGGCCTGCTTTCGCCCGGGGATGGTCAAATCGACTTACGGCACCGGCGCATTTGCGCTGCTCAACACCGGGCGCGAGCCGGCGAATTCGCGCCATCGGCTGCTGACCACGATCGCCTACCGGCTCGGGGGCGAGACCGCCTACGCCCTCGAGGGCAGCATCTTCGTTGCCGGAGCGGCGGTCAAATGGCTGCGCGACCGCCTCGGCGCGATCGGAACGGCGGCCGAGGCCGAGGCGCTCGCCGCGCGGGCCGGCCCGCTACAGCGGCTCTATCTCGTGCCGGGATTTGCCGGGCTCGGGGCTCCTTATTGGTCTGCGCGGGCGCGCGGGGCGCTGATCGGGCTGACGGCGGAGTGCGGTCTCCCGGAGATCGCACGCGCCTCGCTCGAAGCCGTCGGCTATCAGACGCGCGATCTCGTCGAGGCGATGACGGCCGATGCCGGGGTCGCCGTGGCGAGCCTGCGCGTCGACGGCGGCATGGCGGCAAGCGATTGGACGATGCAGTTCATCGCCGACATCCTGCCGGCGATCGTCGAGCGGCCGAATTCGGTCGAGACTACCGCATGGGGGGCGGCTTATGTCGCCGGCCTCGCACGCGGCCTCTACCCCGAGCCGCAAGCGCTGGTTGACGGATGGCGGCCCGAGCGCCGCTTTGCGCCGCAGATGCCCGCAGCCGAGCG
>VAZT01000345.1 GCA_005884825.1 Alphaproteobacteria bacterium | reverse complement strand
CGCCCTTTCGCCCTCTGCGCCCTTCAGGGGGGAGAGGGCGGGGACCCGTCGCGTCAGCGAGGGGGAGAGTGAGGGGGGGCGGCGCCGGGGTTTCCCCCACCTCACCCCGGCCCTCTCCGCCCCCAAGGGCGGACAGGGAGATTTTCAGCTCCCGGCTGATGGTCTCCAGAACGCCCCCAATGTTTTGCATTACGTCTCCGTTCCAGAACCGGATCACCCGATAACCGCGGTGTGCAATCTCAGGCTGCGCCTCTCGTCTGCGTCCGTTCGAAGCGCGTGCTCCCCGCCATCGAGCTCTATGACCAGCTTTGCTGCTGGACAAGCAAAGTCCACAACGTATCTGCCAATCGGGTGCTGCCGACGAAAACCGGCGTGTGAATCCGAGTTCGCGTAGCCCTCGCCAGAGCCGCTTCTCAGCCTCCGTCATGTCCCGCCGCGGCCGGCGGGCGACAGTTGTTTTCCTTCTGACGATCACTCGATCAGCATCAGGACGGCGCCATACTCGACCGGCTGCGCGTCGGCAACCAGGATCTGCGCTATGCGGCCAGGCCGGTGCGCGCGGATCTGGTTCATCACCTTCATCGCCTCGATGATCAGCAGAGGCTGTCCCTCGGCGACCGAATCGCCGAGCCGCACAAACGGCGGATCGCCGGGTTGCGGCGCGAGATAGGCGGTCCCCACCATCGGCGCCTTTACCGAGCCGGGATGCTCGACCGAGCTCGATCGGGCTGGCGTCACAGAGGGCGGGACCACCGCAGGTGCTGGTCCGCCGGGAACGCGGGCGATTCGGATGCGACGATCGCCGATCGCGTATTCGATCTCGGTCAGGCCGGTTTCGGTCAGCAGCGCAGCCAACGTGCGGATCAGGTCGGCGTCGGGGAAAGGCGGGCGGCGGCCGCCGATTCTCAACGATCGGCCTCTTCCGGTTCTCGCTCGATCAGGTTGGCGAGCGCGTCGAGCGCGCGTTCGTAGCCCTGCGCTCCCAACCCGCATATCACACCAGTTGCCGCCAGGCTGACGTAGGAATGATGACGAAAGCTCTCGCGGCGGAAAATATTCGACAGGTGCACCTCGATGACCGGTAATTCGGCGGCAAGAAGCGCGTCGAGCACCGCCACCGAGGTGTGGGTCAACGCCCCGGCATTGAGAATTATGCCGTCGGCGGATTCGCGCGCCTCCTGGATCCAGTCGACGAGCTGGCCCTCGTGATTGGTCTGCCGGAACTCGATCTGCAGGTCGAGCGATGCGGCGCGGGCCAGGCATCGCTCCTCGATGTCGGCCAAAGTATCACGCCCATAGATCGACGGGTCCCGCACTCCGAGCAGATTGAGGTTGGGACCGTTCAGAATGTAAATGGCAGACAATAGCGCCCCTCCCAAGCCGATTGGCCGTTTATAGCACGACCCCGAACGGTCGGGGAGAGGAGGCCCTCGACGGCCGAGCTCCATCAGCACTATATTTGTGGCAGGTGATCAGGGAGAATGCTGGAACATCGAAATATTTAAGTCGCCTGGATTGAATTTAATGTCTTCGGCTGCATATATTGTTTAACATAGAGCGCGGTTAGGCATATGTTTTGCTACGATCGTCCGATAGTAATCGGGCAACCCGGGAGGGTCCATGATTATGGACAAGCCAGTCCAATTAGACGAACATCGTGGCATGGCGGCGCAAAAATCGACGGAGGTCCGCCGCCGCAACCATGAGGTCGAGGCCGATCAGGCCGCCTTGCGAAGCCATCAAGAAGAATTCGAGCGCCATGCGGTTGCCGCTGCGTCGACCACCTGGCCCGAGGCTGCCGAAAAGGCACAATATTTGATTCGACTTTTCGCTGCGACACCGGAAGGACGGGACCCGCGCCGGCAAGAGCTGATATCGCGGGTGCTCGACGATTTTGCCAGATTATCAAATCAAGCAGAGCCAAAGGATGGGTCGGCATGCTGAAAGATAGGATGGCTTCGCATTTTCATCGACGAGCGCTTTGGGGGCTGCGCGAACAGGCGCGCATCAATGGCGGCAATGATACGATTGTTCGCCTGTGCATGATCGGACTCGGGATAGCCATTGTTGCGATTGCGCCAGTCACCTGGGCTTGGAAAATCGTGCTGTTCCTGGTGATCATGCTCATCGTCGGCATCATTGTGCCGGTGATCTGGCGGGTCAGCCGAAATCCGAACTGAGTGAACAAAGGTGAGTCGGAGCAACTGGCCCAAAGAGGACCCGTGCCCGTCGCGATGCCCGCGAACTATACCTCCGGCACCTCGTTCTTTTCGGTCTGCTCGGTGGAGCCGTTGTCCTGACGCGAGGCAGCACGTTCCTGTTGCCGCTTGAGTTTCTCGTCTTTTTTGGCTTTCTTCTGCCGATCGCGCTCCGAGCGCTCGAAGCGGTAATTGGTTCTGAACGCCACGAGTACCCCTCCCTAACGCACTCCAGTACGGCTCACAATCAGTAGCCCTCGCGCTCGAGGCGTTTGCGCAGCATCTTGCGATGCCGACGGATTGCCTCGGCCTTCTCGCGCACCCGGCGTTCGGAGGGTTTTTCATATGCCCGCCGACGCTTCATTTCGCGGAAGGTGCCTTCCCGCTGCATCTTTTTCTTCAGGACCCGCAGTGCCGAATTGACGTCGTTGTCGCGCACGAAAACTTGCATGAGCAGTTATCTCTTCGACTTGTTGCGTCTTACTCTACCGCCGAGGCAGGGGAGCAGCGCGAACCGACGCTGCTCCCCTGCTCAAAGCTAGCTTTGCTTCAAATTCACGGCCGAGGTCTTTCCTCGATCGCCGCGCTCGAGGTCGAAGCTCACCTTCTGCCCCTCGTGCAGATTGCCGATACCGGAGCGCTCGACCGCCGAGATATGAACAAACACATCCTGCGAACCGTCCTCGGGTTGAATGAAGCCGTAACCCTTTGTGGGGTTGAACCACTTCACGGTTCCAATAGTCATAGGTCTTCCTTCAAGAACAAAATTGCCACCGCTCGGAGGAGCGGCAGGTCAAACTTCAGCACGGTGCGGGGAGCAGGTCCAGCGCTCAATCAGAGCTTGGGAGAGCAAGCCGAACCACGGGAGTCGGACAGCGATATAGATAAACCCTCCCGGCTTATCTTGCAACTCGGCGGCTAAAAATAACGGGATAAGGCGGTGTGCTTAACGCCGCTCAAGCGAGCCATGCTGGATGCGATAATCTGTCGACCCAGATGAACGATCGTTTCGGATCGGCTCACGTGCTCGCGAGAGGAGCATATTTCCAGCGAGGCTCCGATGACGGCGACGGTGTGCTTTCGAAGGCTATCGCGGGTGATCCCGTCCGGCATTGCGCAACTCCTCATCGAGGGGGCGGAGCGTGCGGTGCCCGGGCGTCGATCGGGAGCCGCATCTCTCAGCCGTCAGTGCCCGGAAATTTGTGCTGACGATACACACCGCTACGCCTGTTCACGGGGTCTGTCCACTCCCAATTGTTCAGCCGTCGGCGGCTTCCGGCATGACACCGATCACCGGGCGCTGATCGAGAAAGCGCCGAAGGGCTTCGATTTGCTCTTCCGCCTGGACCTGCAAGCGCTCCCAATAGACGAGGCCATTATCAAGCGGCGCATCGTGTGCGCTCTCGATCATCTGACGTGCGAATTCGGCCTGTTCGTTTAACATTCGCACGGCGACATTGATGCCCCTCTCGACCCCCTCGGATTGGGATTCTACCAGCTCCGTCGTGCCGAAGCGGTGCCCGATAT
>VAZT01000344.1:3654-6004 GCA_005884825.1 Alphaproteobacteria bacterium | reverse complement strand
TTGCGCGGGCCTTCGCCAATGGCTGCATTCCACACCGGCCGGCCGTTGGCCGACAGCTTTATTGGCTGGTTGGTGAGGAGCCCGCTGACCCGGACCCGGAGAAACACATCGAAGAACACGCTGTCGCTCGGCGCCAGCGCGACGGCGATGTCCCCGCCGGCGTGGCAAGCCCAAGTGCCCCAGTCTTCCGGGTAGGCCCAGAACCCGTGCGAGCGGATCTCCTCCCCCCATAGAAAATTCTGCTCTTGCAGCAATTCGCCCAGAAACAGACCGCGCCTCGTGCGTTCGATGCGGGCCAACACGGCCTCGCCGGTGCCGTCGATGTCGCGGTCCAACTTGCCGAAGTTCACTTCACTGGAATAGGGGATGGATGTGTAAGGGTAGGGCTCCTGCCAAACGACCCCGGTTGCGCTCTGGCAGGCAGCGACCACTTTCTTCGCCACCGAATGCCACGTAACCGGCTCGTAACCGCGTCGTATGTTCGCTTCCAACCGGCTCCGTGCCGCATTGTCGCTCAGCAATCCACGGATTACCGCCAGCGAGCGATCGAAATCGGCGATGTCGATGTACACGCCAAATTCGCCGGCAACCTCCGGCAGCGAAGCGCGGTCGCTGCAGACGCAGATTTTGCCCATCGCCAGCGCCTCGCCGACCGGCAGGCCCCATCCCTCGTAGAAAGACGGGCACAGCGTAAACAGGGATCGGCTGTACAGCATCCTGAGATCCGCATCGCAGATCTCGCGCAATAGATGGATCCTGCCGCCGAGATAGCCGCTCTCGACGACGGTGCTGATGAACGCGGTCGATTTCCAGCCCAACCGGCCGACGCAGACGAGATGGGGCGGATCGTCGCCCTCTTCGATCATGCGGCGCCAAATGTCCAGGATCAGCTGATGATTCTTCCGTCCTTCGATCGTGGCGACGAACAGAACGAAACGCTCCGGCAGCTCTCCCACCGTGATCTCGCCCGGGGCCTCGCCCGGCGGCAGAAATTCCGTGAAGGACGAACCGTTCTTGGTAACTGTGATCGCCGGTTCCGGGAGCTGCAGTGAGGCGGAATACCGCCTGACATCGCGTGCAGTATTTTCGGAGACCGCGAGAATGTGGTCGGTGTGCTTAAGGGCACGGCGCATGAACTCCTCGAACACGACGACGGTGTCCTGGTCGCACGTCTCGCGCGCATAGATCGGGGATCAAGTCGTGCACCGTCATGACGAACCGCGTGCCGAACTGCCGCTTCAACGCGAGAACGCGATGGATGTAGTCCTGGTGAACCCAGGCTGCGCCCAATAGGCAGAGGACCGAGGGCCCGCCGCTATCGAGCACGCCGATCCCGGTGAATTCTTTCGCCCCGGGCAATATTCCGTAACGGGCGTCTTCAGCCGGGAAAGCGACGGTGCGTTGCGCCCTCGGCAGGAACAGGTCTTGCAGCAGTGCAAACAAAAAGCCCGTCGGAATCGATACCCAACTCCTGCTTCTGGCATTGAAGCTCAGGAAGATCAGAGCGGATTGCGGCAGTACCCCGTGGCTCAGGATCGACAGGACGATGCTTGATTGCACCCGCTGGATGCCGGTGAGATTCGCGTGCTCGCCGAGGTAATAAATCAGATCCGAAACATCGAACAATATCCGCGTTCCGGCGAGGGGTGGCGAATGCGGGAGAGGCCTTGTCGCAGGCGATGCCGCCATGCCGGTCATTACAACAGGCGTTTGCGGAACCCCGGTGTAGTCGAGAACGATTGGCGAACCCGGCACAATTGCACCGCTGTCAGCGCAGCGCAGGTGCAGGGTTTGGCGACCTTCCGGCAGAATTTCGCTCGGAAATTCGATACTGAACCCGTACCTGCCATCGCCAATGCCGCGCTTCACGAGCTCCGGCCGATCGTCGCTTGCCAATGCCGTGACCAGCGGGGTTTCGCCATCGACCAACTCGAGCCGGATCCGTTCCCCGGGCCTGTTGGGATCCCAAACCCAACCGTTGACCGCAGCCCAGTCCACCGCGTCGATCTGACCTTCAAGCCGACGATTGGTTTGGAATGCCGCCGCAATCTGAGCGGCGGACCCCTCCTCTCGGGCTAGGAGATTGGCAATCGCCGAACCTTCCGGCGCCGCAAAGGGTATCTGGCGATCAGCCGATGCCGGCATTTCACGACCGTTCGCGGGGGCATCGTGGCCATTGCCGAAAAGCCGGTGCGGGCGGGTGTTCCCGGCCATCTTCTGAGCATCGCCGGTGCGCTCGGCCGGCATATGCCCCAGTGCCAGTGGTTCCTCGGCAGCAATGGGTTCTTGCGCGGCCAATATGGCTCTTCCAGTGGGTGCGCGGCCCTGAGTGGCTGCCTGCCCCGTCTTT
>VAZT01000344.1:0-3639 GCA_005884825.1 Alphaproteobacteria bacterium | reverse complement strand
GAGTGCGAGACGTCCCGAAACCAGCGGCAGGATTACAGAAAGATACTTAGCTTTTACAACACAGAGAATTTGCCGGCCCGATAACTTCATCAAGGCCGCAATACTAATGCCGTAACAATGCCGCCGCCCTATACGGCGAGGCTCTGCCGGCGTGAATTCCCGCGGCTGCTTTGCGCCTTTCCGTTGCTCTTTGCCGAAATTGCGGGGCGCCGCGAATGGGACCGAGCGGGTCGTTTTGCCGAAGCTGTCGAACGGGCGAACCGATTTGGGACGGCTATAGTCTTCGGGTGGAGGGCATAGCGCGGCATCGGAGGAAGGCAGTGCACCTCAATGATGAACCCGCCGGCAAAGGCCCGCAGGAAAGGCTCCGGAACGCGTCCCATACCGGTGGTCCAGCGCCGCGTATTTTCTTCGTCTTTGTGAAAGCCTTCGCCGAGTGAAGGATGGGAGTGCGATACCTCGACCCGCAGGTGATCATCGCGCAAGACGAGCTGCTGCACGCAGACGCCGAGGCACCGCCGGTCGCTCGACAGCGGCTCCAACTCGGCCGGGACGCCGCAGCGCGAGGCGAGCCATACCTCATCCGCGCGCGCATCGAGACGGAAGGTGTGTCGGCCATCAGCGGCCGATTGCGGCACCACAATGGTCCCATCGACGACCAGATGGAGGTCGGGTTCGGCAGTGGTCGGATGGCCGAGCATCTCAGCCCGCTCGAACAGCCGGGCGCGGATCGCAGCGAGTTCCGCCATTCCCTCCTTCAGCCGCGGTAGGCAATAGCCAAACGAAGCCCGCGCATCGTCGGGATAAAGCGCGGCGAACTCGTGGGCGTTGTGAAAGCCCTGTCGGTTGTTGCATTCGATATAGCTTTCGGCCGGCGCGCCCTCTGCCAGAATCACTTCATGGCCTTCGAATTCGAGATGGAAATACTCGACCTGCTCGACCGGGCCTGCCTGCAAGATGGTCAGCCCGTTGACGAGGTGTTCGGCCGGGACCAGGGCACCGTCCAGAAGCAGCGCGTGCCCCGGCGACAGCCATAGATCGCGCACCGGGAGCTCGGGCGCCAGCGCACCGGCGCGCACCACGATCGGCAACACCCCAGGGTTGCCGGCGATGAACCGACCGGCATAGCTGCGCCGGCCGATCCACTTGATCGGCTTGGCCTCACCCGAGACCGTCACCACCATGTCACCGATAGCAAGATCCTCGACCGCGACCTCGCCGCGTCCCGTCAGGATCAACGTTCCACGACAGTAGCAGGGTGGGTCCTGGTCGTGGTCGTGGTCCGAATGACCGTGGCCGCTGTCATTGTCATGGTCATGGTCGGGATCGTGGCCGTGGCCGTGGCCATGGTCCCCTCCGCGCCGTTGGTCCTCGGTCGCAGCCATCGCATCACCTCCGAAAAATTTATTACCCAGTGTGCCTCCTCAATTCCTAACCCCGGATTAATGGCGCACCCGGATTAATGGCGCAGCCGGCGTTCATGCCGTCTTGGCGATCGCCGCGAAGCGTTCGAGGTAGCGCGCGCCAACGTGATGAGGGTCGTAGAGTTCGCGGATGCGGGCTCGTCCGGCACGGCCGAGCCGCTCGGCGAGAGGGCGGTCACCGGCGATTCTGCTCATCGCGGCGGCGGCCTCGCCGATGTCCGGTTCGGCCCAGACTTGGCCCGCTGCGCCGGGATATTCATCCTGGCCCACGGGGGCCAGTTCATAGCCGACGAGGAGCGCAGTCTCGGCCGTGGCGAAGTCGCGGGTGCCGGAGTAGTCGGTCGTGATGACCGGTTTGCCGAGCAGCATCGCCTCGGCGGGGCCGCGGCCGAAGCCCTCGGAGCGGTGCAGGGATACGAAACAATCGGCCAACGCCACCAGCGCGATCGCGCGGGGTCTGGCGAGCTCCTGGTCGATAACCAGGATGCGGGGGTCGCCGCGAACCGCCTCGTTCAGCGCATCGCGATCCTCGGGCTTCCAGCTGCCGCCGATTGTCTTGAGGACGAGGCGAACCGGCGCATCGCTGTGCGGAAAGGCGTGGCGAAACGCGGCGATGGCGGCCCCAGGGTTCTTGCGGCTGATATAGGAGCGGAAATCGAAGCTGAAGTAGAAGATGAATTTATCGTCCGGCAGACCGAAATCGGCGCGCTTCAGGCCGGGTTCGGGGGCCGGGATCGCGACCGCCGGCGGCATCAGGAAGACCGGCTTTGTCGTGGCCGGCGCGATCGCTTCATAGGCGAACCGGCTCGCGGCCCAGACCTCCTGGACAAAGGTGAAGGAGGATCGCCACTCCTCGGGGAATTTGGCCAATTCCCAGGCCCAATAGCCGATCGTATAGCCGTGCTCGATGCCGCGTTCCCGCAAATACAGGTAATCGAAAAATGCGGTGTCGGCATTCAGGTGCACGAGGTTGATGCCGGGTGGCGCGGCAAATGCGGCCGTCGGCCGGCCGGCCTCCGTCGTGATCGCCCCGGAGAGACGGTCCAGCGCCGCCCATCGCCGGGAATGCCGGCTGAGCGCGAGCGCGCTCATGCGCAGATCTTCCGCGCGCCCGGAGACGAGGCAGGCATAACCGACCAGGCAAAGATCGCGTGCGATTGCCGGTTGTGAAGGCGCTTTCGGCAAATCCTCCAGTTCGAATTCCTCTATCGCCTCGCCGACGAGCCACTCGCGCAGAGCCGACCGGCCTTCGTGGGTGCGCAGATCGCAGCGCACCTGCAATTCGGGCCGCAATTCCCACAGCCCGACGGCGAGATTGTCGAGCGGCACGAAGGCGTCCGATGCGTCCGCGATCCGCGACAGCCATTCCAAAGGGCCGCGGACAAAGCTGCGCGGCCAGCCGTGGCGCCGCCGCAGCACGCCGCATGCCCACACCGCAACGCAGAACCGCGCTTGCCTTGTATGCGGGAATTGGCTGGCGATATCGGGATATGGTCCGTCATAGAGCGGCGCGATGATCCGCAGCAGCCGGGTTGCCGGCAGCTCCGGATCGGGCATATCGAGAAACGGCGCCAAGGCAGGCTCGATCAGCTCGACCGCGACGCACCCGTCGCGGATGCCCTGCGTCAGGCACCAGCCGATATACTCCAGGACTTCGGCGCGGGTCCGATTGGCGAAGTGCAGGCGGACGTCCTGCCGCAATTCCCAGAGCAGCGCCAAGGCCCGCGGCATCGGAACGCCCTCGGGCTCGGCGATCGTCTGCGCCAGCCAATCGTCGACCGTCCCATTGAAGGGCTGGGAGGCCTGCGGCGGCCATTGTGGCGCCGGCCCAAGCAGCGAGGTCCCTCGCTGCAGCAGAGCCAGGGCGGCCCCGATCGAGCACTGATCCAGACCGAGCGACCTGCCTTCCCGGCCGAGCCACAACGCGAAGTCGCGGCGATGCAGCGGGTTTCTCAGATCGAACCGCGCCCGCAGCCGAGGGTCCGCCCGCCACAGCTCGACCATCAGCCGCGTTATGGCAGGGGGCCCGAAGAATGCCAGACGCGGCTCCGGTTCGTCCAAAGCCCCTCTCCGCCCTTCAGGGGGAGAGGGTAAAACCAAGTCAGTCCGGGGGATATTTCGGTCACGAGCCATGGCTGCGGGTGGACGTGGGGCCGGCGCGACCTCAGTCTGCGTCCCATTCCTTCATTCATCATTAAGAGGGGCCGTCGATACT
>VAZT01000343.1 GCA_005884825.1 Alphaproteobacteria bacterium | reverse complement strand
GCATTGCGACGTTATGTCGAGGCTGCGTGGCCCGAGTTCGAGTGGGAACCCGCCTATTTGCGGTTTGTCGAGGAATTCAGGCCGTTCTGCGACACCTCGCTGGAGACGACGCGCAGCCTCGAAATGGCCTCGCGTTGCGTCGTCGAGATGGGTACGGCCAGCTATTACACGACCCTGTCACGCGCCAGCCCCGAGCCGGTGCTGTCGCTGCTGGCGCGCCGCATCGTCGAAGACGAGGTTCGGCACTACAAGCATTTCTACCGTTTTTTCCGGCGATACCGCGAGGCCGAATGCCCGAGCCGCGCCGCGATCATTCCCGCGCTTTGGCGACGCTTGAGGATGACCAGCGGCAACGACAGCTTCATTGTTCTGAAAAATGTTTATCGTGCGCGTTATCCCGAGGCCGCCTTCGATGCCGCGGTGAATCGCGACTTGCGCCGGCAATGCCGCGATCTCGTGCGCGATCACTTTCCGCATGAGATGAGCGTGCGGATGCTGCTGAAGCCGCTGGCGCTCGGTCCGCGCACACAGCGTGCGGCATTGCCGGTCGCGGTCGCGGTCGCGCGCCGGCTCGTGCCGTAAAATTGACCTGGATCAAACTCGATCGTCCGATTTCGTGAGAGTTCTCGTCGCCACCGGCTAGTGGAGACCCGATGATCAAGACAATTCTCGTACCGGCGACCGGAAACCAGACCGACGATGCCGTCTTTACATCGGCCCTGGCGGCGGCCCGCGCGTTCAATGCGCATCTCGGCTTCTTGCACGTTCGCGTCGACGCCGCCGCCATGGTGGCGGCCATGGCGGCCGACGGGAGCGGTGCCGCGATGGTCGGCGGCCTGATCGAGCGGATAGACGAGGAGGCCACCCAACGCGAGGACGCGGCCAAGCAGCTGTTCCAACGGTTTTGCGAGCGTGAGCAGTTGCTGATCGAGGATGCCCCGGCCGGCCGGCAGAACCCCACGGCACAATGGCTTCGGCAAATCGGCGACGAGGCCTATTGGGTTCGGGAATATGGCCGAGCGGCAGATCTGCTGGTGATTGGACGCCCGGCAGACGATCAGGGCGTCTCGATCGATACGATTGAAGCGGCGCTGGTCGGGACCGGGAGGCCGGTGCTGATCGTGCCCGCCGCCCCGCTGGTCTCACTTCCCGAAACCATTGTCGTCGCCTGGAAGCCAGCGCCGGAAGCGGCCCGGGCGGTGACCGCGGCGATGCCGCTCCTGTCGAAGGCGAAGCAGGTCCTGATCGTGACCGTGGCCGAGGAAGAGGGCCTCTCGGACGAGGAGGGTGCTCGGCTGATGACCAATCTCACTTGGCATGGTCTGAACGCGTCGACCCGTCACCTGAAGCCCGAACGGCTGGGCGCTGCCGACACCCTGCTCGCGGCCGCGGCCGAGCAATCCGCGCTGGTCGTCATGGGCGCCTACGGCCACAGCCGGTTCCGCGAATGGATTTTTGGCGGCTTTACCGAACACGTGCTGCGCGGCGCCGCAGTGCCGGTGCTGATGATGCATTAAGGGCAGGCCCACCCGAGCGAGAATTTGTAAGAAAAAGTTCACGAGGCACTTCGCTCGTGTCGCAGCGTTAGTCCACGGTTACGAGCCGCCGCCGGGCCTGGCGACAGAAGCCGCTATTTAGCATGGAGGTGCCGAGATGCCTCGGGAAGAGGGAACCCAAGCGGCGGCGCAACCGCTGTCGCCGACGGAACTGGACCTGATCCACGCGTGGTGGCGGGCGGCAAATTATCTGTCGGTCGGCCAGATCTATCTGCTCGACAATCCATTGCTCGAACGGCCGCTGGAACGCGCCCACATCAAGCCGCGGCTGCTCGGCCACTGGGGGACGACACCCGGCCTCAATTTCGTCTACGTGCACCTCAATCGCGTCATCAAGGCGCGCGGCCTCGACATGATCTACATCTGCGGCCCCGGCCATGGCGGTCCCGGGATGGTCGCCAACACTTGGCTCGAAGGCACCTACAGCGAGATCTACCCGAACATCCCGCAGAACAGGGACGGGATGCGGCGACTGTTCAAGCAATTCAGCTTTCCGGGCGGGATCCCGAGCCACGCCGCGCCCGAGACGCCGGGGTCGATCAACGAGGGCGGTGAGCTCGGCTACTCCTTGTCGCACGCCTATGGCGCGGCACTTGACAACCCCGATCTGATTGTCGCTTGCGTAGTCGGCGACGGCGAGGCCGAGACGGGGCCGCTCGCGACTTCCTGGCACGGCAACAAGTTCCTCAACCCGGCAACCGCCGGCGCCGTGCTGCCGATCTTGCATCTGAACGGCTACAAGATCGCCAATCCGACAATCCTCGCGCGGATCCCCCGGAATGCGCTCGAAGATCTGTTCGTCGGGTACGGCTACAAGCCGCATTTCATCGAGGGCGACGACCCGGCAAAAATGCACCAGCTGATGGCGGCGACGCTCGACACGGTCCTCGACGAGATCGCCGCGATCCAAACCGAGGCGCGCGGGGGCAAGCTCACAGCATGCCCGCGATGGCCGATGATCATCCTGCGCAGTCCGAAGGGCTGGACCGGGCCAAAATACGTCGACGGGCTGAAGACCGAAGGATACTGGCGGTCCCACCAGGTCCCGTTCGGCGACATGGAAAAACCCGAGCACGTCAAATTGCTCGAAGAGTGGATGCGCAGCTACCGGCCGCAAGAATTGTTCGACGCCGATGGCCGGCTGCGGGGCGAAATCGCCGCACTTGCCCCCGAGGGTGACCGGCGCATGAGCGCCAACCCGCACGCCAATGGAGGCTTGTTACGGCGAGATCTCGTCATGCCCGATTTCGCCGATTATGCGGTCGGGGTCACCCATCCGGGACGGGTCGAGGCCGAGGCGACCCGGATAATGGGCGTCTTTCTGCGCGACATCATGAAACAGAACCGAAATTTCCGCCTGTTTGGCCCGGACGAGACAGCCTCCAATCGGCTGTCGGCGGTGTTCGAAACCACTAACCGCGCCTGGATGGCGGAGACCATACCCGAGGACGATCACCTGTCGCCCGACGGGCGCGTGATGGAAATCCTCAGCGAACACACTTGTGAGGGCTGGCTGGAGGGGTATCTGCTGACCGGACGACACGGCTTGTTCAACTGCTACGAGGCGTTCATCCATATCGTCGATTCGATGTTCAACCAGCACGCCAAATGGCTGGAGAGCTCGCAGAAAATCTCGTGGCGGCGGCCGATTTCCTCGCTGAATTATCTGCTGACTTCGCATGTCTGGCGCCAGGACCACAACGGGTTCAGCCACCAAGACCCCGGATTTATCGACTACGTCTGCAATAAGAAGGCCGCTGTCATCCGCGTCTATCTGCCGCCCGACGCCAACACCTTGTTATGGGTCACCGATCACTGCCTGCGCAGCTGGGACCGCATCAACGTGATCGTCGCGGGCAAGCAGCCTGCGCCGCAATGGCTAGACATCGACACCGCGATCAAGCACTGCGACGCCGGGATCGGCATCTGGGAATGGGCGAGCAACGACCGCGGCGGCGAGCCCGACGTCGT
>VAZT01000342.1 GCA_005884825.1 Alphaproteobacteria bacterium | reverse complement strand
GAGCACGCCAAATGGTCGCCGGTGTTACGCGAGTTTCTGGCGCCGCTGGTCGCCCGCCCGGACTGAGGCGCTTCGCCCGCGCCATCTCGCCTCGTCAAGTAGGAACGGTTAGCCTGGCAAGGTCAAAATTGTATACGCGGGCGGTGTTGAGGCCGGCAATCTTGGCCAGTTTGTCATCCGGCACACCGCCCAACGCATCTTTGCTGCTGCGGCTGCGGCCAGGAGGTCGTCATCCCTCTCAAGCCCGCAAAATGGCACCTGCTCGAGCGAAGCGGTGTCGTATGGTTGAGCCCTTCGATCGGCAATTGGAGCTTCCGCCGATCACATTATTGGATCGAGGGCAACCGAGTACGATGGGCTTCGCAACTGTCTCCGCCAGCAATCGCGCAAGTGAGGGCGCGCAACCATTACGATGCTGTGCAAGCTCACCTCAGGGGCCTTATCGCCGTTAAGGACCGGATCACAGCCGCTTGGCATATCATCGCGCGAGTTTTGTCCCGGCTCCGGCACTGACAGATTGTACGTGATTAAAAGCTTGCCGCCTTCTCTGGGTTGTAGTCCCCTTCAATCGTACAGTTTCGTTGTGTGCTCGGGTCACGATGGCCAGCGGCTTGTCGAAATCCTCCACCTCTTGACGGTGATGGTCAGCGATATCCGCGGGTTCACGACGATCGCGGACAGCCTCGATAGACCACACGCCAAGGTTTTTGAACTCAGGGGAATATAGCAGTATGAGCGCCTTGTTGGGACGGCGCGCCGTCGTAGTCGGAGCGGGGCTTGGCGGGCTGTCAGTGGCCGGAGCCTTGGCAGATAGCTTTGAGCGGATCGAGATTTTGGAACGGGACCGCCTCACGGCAATTATCGGCTCGCGGTCGGGCACCCCCCAAGATCGACACCCCCATGCGCTTCTGGCTGGAGGCCTTCGGGCGCTCGACGAAATTTTCCCTGGCTTCGCGGATGATCTTGCCAGAGCTGGCGCTGTCTCGGTGAGGGTCGCACAAGACATTCAATTCGAGCGGCCGGATTTCGGGGTCGCGCCGAAACGCGATTTCGGAATCTCTCTGCTTTGCGCATCCAGGCCGCTCATCGAGTTTGTGCTGCGACATCGGGCGGAGACGACCGCCAACATCGCGTTACGGCCGCAATGCCGGGTAACCGAGATCGTGCCGGCGAAGACCAACGACGCCGTGCAGGGTGTC
This sequence comes from Alphaproteobacteria bacterium, assembly GCA_005884825.1. Lineage (GTDB taxonomy): Bacteria > Pseudomonadota > Alphaproteobacteria > ATCC43930 > CGMCC-115725 > AP-15. The sequence goes on along the minus strand of VAZT01000342.1, from coordinate 1,227 downwards.
CGGATTGATGCCGGTTCGGGAAGCTCGGAGATAATCGCGGCAGATCTCGTGGTCGATGCTTCCGGGCGCGGCGCGCTGACATTGGCATTGCTCGATGCGCTCGATTGGCAACGGCCGGAGGTGACCGAGGTCGGGGTAGACATCAGCTATGCGAGCGCAATGGTGGAAATCCCGCCTGGTGCGCCATCCGACTGGAAGCTCGCGGTGACATTTCCCGATCCGCCGCATCTGGCCTGGAGCGCGGTGTTGTTGCCGATCGAGGGCAATCGCTGGATGGTGTTGGTAGCCAATCGTGGCGTAATCGCCCGGCTCGAAACCCGGGAAAGCTTCCTCGAAGCGTGCCGTTCTCTGATCACGCCGACAATATATGACGCGCTGCGTCCCGCGGAGCCGCCTGGCGGCATCCGGCACTATGGCTTTCCCGCCAGTCTTTGGCGGCATTTTGAACAGTTACCGGGATTACCAAGGGGCCTGTTGCCAGTCGCGGATGCGCTCTGCCGGTTCAATCCAGTTTACGGCCAGGGCATGTCGGTAGCCGCCAAGCAGGCGCGCTTGCTGCAGGACGTATCGGGCCGGGTGCTTGCCGAAGCGGACCCGCTCGCGGCGCTGCAAGCGGGGTTCATGGAAGAGGTTGCCTCGGTGCTCGAGACACCCTGGAACATGTCCACAGGCCCCGACCTCGCCTTTCCCAGCACACGAGGCAGCCGGCCCGAAAAGTTCGAGGAAGCTCAACAGTTCGAAGCCGCGCTCTTTCGCGCCATCGTCGTCGACCCGGTCGTGCATCGCGCCCTGACCGAAGTCGGCCAGCTGCTTCAGCCGAACAGCCTGCTGCAGACACCGGACATCATGCGGCGGATCGGAGCGGTTTCCGCCGGCAAGCGCGCCTGAGTCCGGCCCGCGCCGTCCGTCTTCCATTCGGAGGTTTCCATGCCCCTTCACCACCGTTTCATTCATAGTAACGGAATACGAATGCATCTGGCAGAACAGGGCGAGGGGCCGCTCGTCTTGCTCTGCCATGGCTTTCCCGAGTCCTGGTACTCTTGGCGCCATCAGCTTCCCGCTCTGGCCGAGGCCGGGTTCCGGGCAGTGGCGCCTGACATGCGCGGCTACGGCCGGACCGACCGTCCGGAGCCGATCGATCAATACACGCTGTTTCACCTCGTCGGTGACATGGTGGGGCTGCTGGACGCTCTCGGTGCTGCGCAGGCCGTGATCGCTGGCCATGAT
>VAZT01000341.1 GCA_005884825.1 Alphaproteobacteria bacterium | reverse complement strand
GAACCTCGCTCGACGGCATTGACGTCGCGATGATCGAGACCGACGGCCGCGAATGGGTCAGCCCAGGCCGCGCGCTGACGCTCTCTTACCCGCAGGAGTTCCGGGAAAGGCTGCGCTCGGTGCTGGGCGGCGACGGCCCCCTGCGAGAGGTCGAAGAGGAATTAACGCGGTTGCACGCCGAGGCTGTCGAGTATTTTCTCTGTGAACATCCAGGAACTGCGGTTGATGTAGTCGGCTTCCACGGCCACACGATCTTGCATTGCCCGGCCGAGCGGCGGACGTGGCAGATCGGTAACGGCGCGCTGCTGGCGCACGGGCTCGGGTTGGACGTTGTCGCCGATTTCCGCTCGGCCGATGTAGCGGCGGGCGGAGAGGGAGCGCCGCTCGTTCCGCTGTACCATGCAGCCCTCGCCGCCGCCTTGCCGAAGAAGCCGCTCGCAGTCCTCAACATCGGTGGCGTCGCGAACGTGACGTGGATCGGAGGGCCGGAGGAAATCCTCGCCTTCGACACAGGACCAGGCAACGCACTGATCGATGACTGGGCGCGCCGGCACACCGGCGCCGCAGCCGATCTCGACGGCGCGCTCGCCCGCGCCGGTGCCGTTTCGGCGGCTCACGTCGAGAATTTTCTCGCAAATCCATTTTTCGACCGACCTCCACCGAAATCGCTCGATCGCGACGATTTCCGGGGTGCCTTGCCGGCGGGGCTCTCGCTTGAAGACGGTGCCGCCACCTTGACCGAGATGACGGCAGCGGCGGTCGCGGCGGCAAGCCGGCATTTTCCCGCTCCGGCGGAGCAATGGCTGGTGACTGGCGGCGGCCGGCATAACCCGGCGCTGATGGAGGCTCTGCGCCGCCGTCTCGATGTCGCCGTACGGCCGGTAGAAGCCGTTGGCTGGCACGGCGATGCGCTCGAGGCGCAAGCCTTTGCCTATCTCGCCGTCCGCTCTGTTTTGGGATTACCGCTGAGCCTGCCCTCGACAACCGGCGTTCCGCGTCCGACCTGCGGCGGTCGCCTGTTCAAAGCCCCGCGCCCGCACCGCGGGAGAAGGGCTTCTCTGATGCTGTGAGGGAGTTAGTGGGTGACGAGCCGGCGCTCGATCGCGGCGGCTTTGATGGCTTTTTGCAGTTTTTCGAAGGCGCGGACCTCGATCTGCCGCACGCGTTCGCGCGAGATGCCGTATTGCTGCGACAGGTCCTCGAGAGTGGTCGGGTTCTCGCGTAACCGCCGCTCGGTGAGGATGTGGCGTTCGCGGTCGTTGAGATGCGTCATTGCCTTTTCCAGGAGGTCGCGGCGCAGGCCGAGCTCTTGCCGCTCGCCGAGCCGGGTCTCCTGGCTCTCGCTCTCATCTACCAGCCAATCCTGCCACTCACCCTCGCTGTCGGACCGCAATGGCGCGTTCAGCGAATGGTCCGGGCTCGCCAACCGGCGGTTCATGCTGACGACGTCGGCCTCCGGCACGTCGAGCTCGGTCGCGATCTTTTTCAAATTTTCCGGCGAGAGGTCGCCCTCCTCCATCGCCTGCAGCTGACCCTTCAGCTTCCGCAGGTTGAAGAACAGCTTCTTCTGCGCCGCCGTCGTCCCCATCTTAACCAGCGACCACGAGTGCAGAATGTATTCCTGGATAGCGGCGCGGATCCACCACATGGCATAGGTCGCCAGCCGGAAACCGCGATCCGGGTCAAAGCGCTTGACGGCCTGCATCATCCCGACGTTGCCCTCCGAGATCAGCTCGGAGAGCGGCAGCCCGTAGCCGCGATAGCCCATGGCGATCTTAGCGACCAGGCGCAGATGGCTCGTAACCAGCTTGTGCGCGGCCTGGGGATCCTCATGCTCCTTCCAACGCTTGGCGAGCATGTATTCCTGCTCCGGCTCGAGCATCGGAAATTTGCGGATCTCCTGAAGGTACCGCGTCAGGTTTCCTTCCGAGGAGATGGAAGGTACCGAAAGAGTGGCCATTGACGATTGTTGCTCCGTTTTCGGTCGGTGATGGGCTAACGCTCGAAGAAAGCGTCCCGATCCCCCGACGCCCATACCCTACTAATATAGTCGGATTTTGTCCAGTTTAAAGTTGCTCTAAACTGCGCGCCAGTTCCCGCAGGTCCGCCGGGAGAGGGCTCTCGAACTCCAGTAGCCGCTTGTCGACGGGGTGGGTGAAGCCGAGCAGCCGGGCGTGCAGCGCCTGACGGGGGAAAGCGGCAACTTGCTCACCGCTCAGTCCGGTGCGAGCGACCGATCGCCCGCTGCGCGTGCCGTACACCGGATCGCCGATCAGCGGGTGACCGAGATGGGCGAAATGAACCCGGATCTGGTGGGTCCGGCCGGTAGCCAGGCGGCACTCGAGTTGCGCCGCATGGACATTGAACGCGCGCTCGACCCGATACCGGGTGACCGCCGGTTTCCCCTTTTCATTTGCGACGACGGCCATCTTTTTGCGGTTCACTCCGCTGCGGCCGATGTTGCCGGAGATCTCGCCCGCTGGCACGGACGGCACACCCCAGACAAAGGCGGTGTAGGCGCGATCGATGCGGCGTGCGGCAAAATCGCGCGACAAGGCATGATGCGCCGCCTCTGTCTTGGCGACGACCATCAAGCCGCTGGTGTCCTTGTCGAGCCGATGCACGATTCCCGGGCGGCGGACCCCGCCGATGCCGGAGAGGCTCGCGCCGCAGTGGGCCAGCAGCGCGTTGACGAGAGTGCCGTCGGGATTTCCCGGGGCGGGATGGACAACCATGCCCGCCGGCTTGTCGATGACGATCAGGTGTGCATCCTCAAAGCGGATATCGAGCGCGATCGGCTGCGCGACCGGCGCGGCATCCTCAATCTCAGGGAGAATTACGACGAAATTCTGGTCGTATCGTACGCGCTGCGACGGGTCGCGCAATACAGCTCCCTCATGGGTGACCTGGCCGGTCTCGATCAGGCGCTTCAGCCTCGTCCGCGACAGCAGCGGCAGATGCTGCGCCAGCACGCGGTCGAGCCGCTGTCCGGCATCGCCCGTGCTGGCCCGGATCACGATTGTGACGGCATCAGGGGTCATCGGAATATAGGTGCATGCGCGCGCTCAAAATCCTGGTTTTCGTGATGGGCGTGATGCTGGTCGCCGGTTTCGCTACTCTGGTCGCGGTCATCGCCGGCAGGGTGTCGCGCGGCGGACCCGCCGCCACGGCTGCTCACGGGTTCGCTGCTCCGCCGATCGAGATTCCGCGCGGCGCCCGCATCGAGGCGATGACGGCGGGCCCGGACCGGCTGATCCTCGCCCTGGCGCTGCCCGAAGGCGGAATGCAGCTAGTCGTCATCGACCTGACGAAAGGTGTTCGCCTCGGCACGATCGAATTGCGTCAAGTTCCATGAGCAGCGATTCGGCCTTTGTGCGCGGGTCGGAGGCCGCTGTGATGTCCCACACCGGCCGAATTGCGGCTCTGCCGGAATAATTCCGCTGCATAGAAAATGCCGTCTTGAAAGCTGAGGCTTTTATTCCGAACTTCTCGCCG
>VAZT01000340.1 GCA_005884825.1 Alphaproteobacteria bacterium | reverse complement strand
CCAAGTAGGTATCCCGACGTTGCTGGCATGGAACCTGCTGCCGATTGCTTGGTATTGGAGGATCGGGATCATTTTGGTGCTGCCGTTCGTAATCGGCCTGTTGTCGCACTGTATCGTGAGGGTCGCCGCAAGGGGCAAGCCGAGGTGCGGTAAAATCGGCCCGTGGGCCGAATTTGAAACCACGGGGTGCCGGCGGCGCTGATTTGAGCGGCGGACAGCCAATCCGCCCGTTCCGTAAGCTTTTCCCCACCGCCGCTCGCGGTACGGTTGAATCCGCACGGCAAGCCGAAGCCGTCGAGCTCAAGCTCTTCGTCCAAAACGGTCAAAACCGTCCAATAATCGAGGTCGCCAGGGGTGGATCAGTCGGCGAGTGCCGCATATGAGAAAAACCCCGACCGCCGGTGGCGTCCCTTATGCTCTTTCCGGACGAGGTCCGAGGTCGAACCGACGTACAAGGTCTCGTGTGGTTTGCCGGCCAGCAGATAGACGAAGAACATCGCGGCTGCTTCGGCGTAGGTCCCGGCTTGCGCCGGGACAGCGGATACTAATTAAAATGGGATGTCGTCGTCGAGGTCGTTGACCGGCGTGCGGCCGCGGGCCGGTGTGGCCGGGCCGGAGGCGCGCGGCTCATCGCCGAAGCCGCCGCCGGCGTAGCCTTCGTCGTAGCCGCCTTCGATCGGCGGGCCGCCGGCGCCGCCGGCGCCGCCCGCACTGTCGAGCATCGTGAGCTCGCCGCGAAAGCGCGTCAGCACGACCTCGGTCGTGTAGCGCTCCTGGCCTGCATTATCGGTCCATTTACGAGTCTGCAGCGCGCCCTCGACATAAACCTTCCGGCCTTTCTTCAAATACTTCTCAGCGAACTCGGCGAGCCGCTCGTTGAAGATCACGACGCGGTGCCATTCGGTGCGCTCCTTGCGCTCGCCCGACATCTTGTCGCGCCAGGTTTCCGAGGTGGCGACCGCCAGATTGGCGATCCGCATGCCGTCCTGGGTCGAGCGGATTTCGGGGTCGCGGCCGAGATTACCGACCAGGATTACCTTGTTGATGCTGCCAGCCATCGGATCACCGCCCTGTCGTGTCCATCGGATCTCATCTTATCAAACCGTGCAGATGTTCCTACTTTATTCTAGCCATGGATACCTATTTCTCCCCCGTTTACGATCCGATCGGCGACACCCAGCCCGCTACTCCGGCGGCGGTCAGTTCCGTCACGGCCGAGGACCTCGCGCTTCTCGACGCCTATTCGCGGGCCGTCATCGGCGCGGTCGACCGGGTCGGCCCCGCGGTCCTTCACCTCCAGGTCACCGGCGCGAACGAACGCGCCAACGGCGCAGGCTCCGGCGTCGTATTTACCCCTGATGCCTATGTCCTGACCAACAGCCATGTGGTCAGCGGCGTCCGCAAGATCCAGGCGACCTTCCCCGACGGGCGCACTCTAGCGGCGAATCTGGTCGGCGACGACCCGGACACCGATCTCGCCGTGCTGCGCCTCGAAGGCGAGGCACCCGGCTTCGCGCGCCTCGGCGATTCGCGCCGGCTGCGCGTCGGCCAGCTTGTCGTCGCGATCGGAAATCCGTTCGGCTTTCAATGCACCGTCACCGCGGGCGTCGTCAGCGCGCTCGGCCGTTCCCTGCGCACCCGCTCGGGGCGGCTGATCGACAGCGTCATCCAGACCGACGCCGCGCTGAACCCGGGGAATTCCGGCGGGCCGCTGGTCACCGCCGCGGGCGAGGTCGTCGGCATCAACACGGCGATCATCGGCATGGCACAGGGCATCTGCTTCTCGATCTCGGCGGCTACCGTCGAGTTTGTCGCGACCCGGCTGATCCGCGAAGGCCGGGTGCGGCGCTGCTATATCGGGGTCGCCGGACAGAACGTGCCGCTGACCCGCCGCGTCGCGCGGTTTCACGAGCTGACGCGCGAGACTGGGGTGCGTGTCCAATCGACGGCTCCCGATGGCGCCGCGCGTGCGGCTGGGCTCCTGAGCGGCGACATCATCGTCGCGGTCGACGGCATTCCGGTTGGCGATGTCGACGAATTGCACCGGCTGATGAGCGAGAAGCGGGTCGGCAAGCCCGTGCCGATCACCGTGCTGCGGCTGTCGCAGAAGCTCGATGTCGCCGTCACCCCGCGCGAATCGCCGCCCCGCGTCGCGGCATAAAAAAGACTTTCACCACGGAGACACGGAGAGCACGGAGGAGGCCAAGCCGCATTCTTCCCTCCGTGGCCTCCGTGTCTCCGTGGTGCCTTTTGCTGGCGGCACTCCCGAGCTAAGGTTGGTCCATGCAGCAGCAGATCCGGATCCGCGGCGCGCGGGAGCACAATCTCAAGAACATCGATGTCGAATTGCCGCGCGATAGGCTGGTGGTGATCACCGGGCTGTCGGGGTCGGGCAAGTCGTCGCTCGCCTTCGATACGATTTATGCCGAGGGCCAGCGCCGCTATGTCGAGAGCCTGTCGGCCTATGCCAGACAATTCCTCGAATTGATGCAAAAGCCCGAGGTCGAATCGATCGAGGGCCTGTCGCCGGCGATTTCGATCGAGCAGAAGACGACCTCGCGCAACCCGCGCTCGACGGTCGGAACAGTGACCGAGATTTACGACTATATGCGCCTCCTATGGGCGCGGGTCGGCGTGCCCTATTCGCCCGCCACGGGTTTGCCGATCGTCAGCCAGACCGTGTCGCAGATGGTGGACCGCGTGCTGGCGATGCCGCAGGGCACCCGGCTCTACCTGCTCGCCCCGATCGTGCGCGGGCGCAAGGGCGAGTACCGCAAGGAGCTCGCCGAATTGCAGCGGCGCGGTTTCCAGCGGGTCAAGATCGACGGCAAGATGCTCGAGCTCGACGAAGTCCGCGGGCTCAACAAGAACCTCAAGCACGACATCGAGATCGTCGTCGACCGCATCATCGTCGACGGCGAACTCGGCAATCGGCTCGCCGATTCGTTCGAGACCGCGCTCGAACTGGCCGACGGCATCGCGATCTCCGAATACGCCGATACCGGCGAGCAGACGATCTTTTCGGCGAAATTCGCCTGCCCCGTTTCCGGATTTACGATCCCGGAAATCGAACCGCGCCTCTTTTCATTCAACAACCCGTTCGGCGCCTGCCCGGCCTGCGACGGGCTCGGTACCAAGCTCTATTTCGACCCCGACCTCGTCGTGCACGACGTCCGGCGCAGCCTCGCCGAGGGCGCGGTCAGCCCGTGGTCGCATTCGAGCTCGCAATATTACACGCAGACACTGGAGAGCATTGCCCGGCACTTCCGCAAAAGCATGCGCACAGCTTGGGAGGACCTGCCGGAGAAGATGCGGCGCGCGATCCTCTACGGCTCGGACGGCGAGCCGATCAAGATGACCTACGACGACGGGCTGCGGAAATACACGACCGACCGTCCGTTCGAGGGCGTCTTGCCGAACATGGAGCGGCGCTTTCGCGAGACCGACAGCGCCTGGGTCAAGGAGGAGCTCGGGCGCTATCAGAGCGCCAAGACCTGCGAAGTGTGCGGCGGCGACCGGCTCAAGCCGGAGGCACTCGCCGTCAAGATTGCCGGCAAGCACATCAGTCAGGTGGCGGCAATGTCGATCGCCGAGGCCGGCACCTGGTTCTCCGGGATCAGCGGCGAGCTGACCCCGAGCCAGTGTGAGATCGCCCAGCGCATTCTGAAGGAAATCAACGAGCGCCTCGGCTTTTTGAAGAATGTCGGGCTCGAATACCTGACCCTGTCACGCGCTTCCGGCACATTGTCCGGCG
>VAZT01000339.1 GCA_005884825.1 Alphaproteobacteria bacterium | reverse complement strand
TCATGAAATTGCGCCTGGCCGAGTTCGAGATCGAGGACGTGCAGAACCTGGCGACGATCAACCCGATCCAGATCTTCGTGGAGACCCCCTACGGCCTCTACGAGGTCATCGATTGGGTGGCGCAAGCGCAGCTGATCCTGGCGGTCGGCTCGGCGCGCACGCTGCGGCTGCGCGAACTCAACATCCGCACGATTTTCGATCTCGAAAGAGCGCTGGACAGCCCGGGATTGCGCCGGCGGCTGGTGCCGGCGCTGCTCGGCGAACCGCCGCCCGCGGCGGGTGACGCAATTTTGCCGCCAGCCGGTGCCTCGGAAGGCAAACCGCATCAACCCATGGCAGCCGGCAGCAGCGAGATGCAACTCGATCCGGCCCTCGATCTCGATGCGCTGGTCGCGATCATTCGCGACGATCTGCACGTTCAGCGCTTACGGCAGATCTGGGACGTAATCAGCGATCGGCTGCAACAGCGCCCGGTCCCGCCGGCGAATGTGCCGGTTCGGAACGTGCAATTGCCGGCGGCCGCGGAATAACCCTGACGAGCCTCAGGCCGCTTTCAGAGCGTCGTAAACGGCGCTCTCGAATTCGCCATAGAGCTTGACGGCTTTGTGATCGGCGAAAGGCAAGACCTGGGTCAGGATCACGCCGGCAACATGCTTCTGCGGGTCGAGCCAGTAATAGGTATTGTAGATGCCGGCCCAGGTCAGGCTGCCGGCGCTGCGGCCGTTGGGTCCGGGCTCGGCGTTGATCATATAGCCGAGGCCCCATTTGCACGGGATGCCGGGAAAGAAATCGACGTCGTTCGAGCGCTGCGGCATTGCCGTCTTCAGAATGCCGGCGTTGATGTCGCCGATCTGATTGCGCCCCATCAGCGCGACGGTTTCCGGCCGCAACAGCTGAGCGCCGTTGAAGCGGCCCTGATTGAGCAGCATTTGCAGGAACACAAGGTAATCGCGTCCGGTCGAATAGAGACCGCCGCCGCCGCTCCAGAATTCGCGCCACGGCGGGTCCGGCGCCGCCACTGGTTCCAGCGAGTCGTCGGGCTTGCGCTGATGCACGCTGACGAGACGCGATTGTTGGGCCGAGGAAATCACGTAATCGGTATCACTCATGCCGAGCGGGGCAAAGATATGCTCGCGAAAGTAGACCTCGAGCGGTTGACCGCTTACCGCTTCGACCGCGCGGCCGGCCCAGTCGATATTGATGCCGTATTCCCAGCGGTCGCCCGGGTCGAAGACCAGCGGCAGCCGCAACGAGGCGAGCTTGCCCGTGCTCGTCGACGGCGTGCCGCTGACTTTGACATAGCGGATGAGGTCCGCGTCCCACGTCTCGTAGCCGAAGCCGGCCGTGTGGGTCAGCAGATGCCGCAGCGTGATCGGCCGCTTGGCCGGCCTCAGCCGGGGGGCGCCCGAATCGTCGAACCCCTCCAGTACCTGGGGCGCGGCCAATTCCGGAAGCACATTGCCGATCGGCTGATCCAATTGCAGCCGGCCCTGCTCGACGAGCTGCATTGCCGCGGTCGAGGTCACGGCCTTGGTCATCGACGCGAGCCGAAAGATCGTGTCGGGCGTCATCTCGGGCCCGTTGGCGAGATCCCGCACGCCGAACGCACCTTCATAGAGGAGGCCCTTGTCGGTCGCGGCCACGGCGACGACGCCGGGCACCTCTCTCGCCTCCGTCGCCCGGCGGAGAACCGCGTCAACCTGCGCATGCGGCTGTGCCGCCGCCGCGCGGCCAACCATTGCGCCGAAGGAGGCGGCGGCCGTAAGAGCTGCTGTGGCCTGAAGAATTTCGCGCCGGCTGGGTCGCTTTCTGATCATTTGCTTTTCCTCCCGTTAACTTTGCAATGCGTCGTATATGCCTCGCTCGAACTCGCCGTACAGCTTCACTGCGCGGGCGTCCGCGAAAGGCAGGATCTGGGTCAGGATCACGCCGGTGACGTGCTTTTGCGGGTCGATCCAATAGTAGGTATTGAAAAGCCCGGCCCAGGTGAGGGTCCCGGCGCTGCGGCCATTGGGACCTTGCTGCGCGTTGACCACAGAGGCGAGGCCGTGTCCACAGCGAACGCCCGGGAATAAATCGACATCGTTAGAGAGTTCTGGCATCGCCGTCTTCATGATGCCGAGCTGGAGATTGCCGATCTGATTTTGCCCTATTTGCGAGACCGTCCCGGGCCGCAGCAGTTCGGCGCCGTTGAAGCGGCCCTGGTGCAGAAGCATCTGCAGGAAGGTGAGGTAGTCGCGCCCGGTCGACAGCAGGCCACCGCCGCCGCTGAAGAACTCGCGGTGCGATATCTCCATCGTGATCGGCTCCAAACTTCCGTCCAGTCCGCGGCGATGCACGCGGACAAGCCGAGACGCCTGGTCGGCGGACGGAACAAAACCCGTGTCCGTCATGCCGAGCGGGGCAAAGATATGCGCGCTGAAGTAGGCATCGAGCGGCTGTCGGGCGGCAGCTTCGACCGCGCGCCCGACCCAGTCGATGTTGATGCCATACTCCCAGCGCTCGCCCGGATCGAAAACCAGCGGCAGGTGCAATGCCGCGAGCTTGCCCGTGAGGATGGAGGGAATGCCCGTGACCTTGACATAGCGGATCAGGTCCGGGTCCCAGACCTCGTAACCAAAGCCGGCTGTGTGGGTCAGCAGATGACGCAACGTGATCGGGCGTTTGGCCGGGCGCAATCGCGGCGCGCCCGACGAGTCGAAGCCCTCCAGGACCTGAGGCGCGGCCAATTCGGGGAGCACTTTGCCGATCGGCTCGTCAAGCTGGAGCTTGCCCTGCTCGACGAGCTGCAGCGCCGCGACCGAGGTCACCGCCTTGGTCATCGACGCGATGCGGAAGACGCTGTCGCGGGTCATTGCAGGACCGTCGACAACGTCGCGCAGCCCAAACGCGCCCTCGTACAAGACTCCGGTGTCGGTCGCCGCCAATGCAACGACACCCGGCACCTCTTTGGCTTCGGCGGCTCGGCTCAGGGTTGCATCGATGCCGGCGAGTGATTGCATCGCTTCCTCCTTGCGCAATTTCTGTTACGACAGTTGACCGCGTTGCTGCGATCAACTCGCCGCCAATTCACTCCGCATCGGTGTGGAGCGCGTCCCGCGCAACGCCAGATGCCGCCCAAGCGACCGATGCCGAGGGCCCAGCCAAGGCCGCTGGTGCGCATACGCGCCGGGTAGAGCTTGCCGCAGGCGGCGTTAGCGCCGGTCTGGCTGCCGATGATCGCCATCCCGGAAAAAAAGATCACCACGACCAGCAACAGGTAGGGCATCGCGAACAGCGCGACCGCCGCGATGAACAGGATGCCGGCGGCGTAGTTTGCCGCCAGGGCCCGCTCGGGGCCGAAACGGTCGATCAGCACGCCGAGATAGAGCACCGCCGCGATCGCGCCCAATTCGCGGAAGCTGGTGGCGCGGGCCGCCTCCGGCGGGGTCATGCCGGTCAGATGCAGCACCTCGGGCAGCCAGTAGACGAACAGAAACAGGTTCATCAGGCTGCAGAAGAAGATCACCCACAAGAGCACGGTCTGCAGTGCATAGCCCTTGCTGAACAGCATAATAACCGGCGTGAACGGGTTCCCCTGAGCGAGGTCGAGACCGTGGGCAACGCCTTGCCCCGGCGCGATGTCGAGGCGCTGCAACAGAGCGGCCTGACGCGGCGACAAACTGTCCTTCGCCGCGAGGAAACGCGGCGACTCGGGAAGGCAGACCGCCATCACCGCCACCAAAACCAGCGGGAATACGCCGCCGATCACGAAGACGCTCGGCCAGCCGAGCGTCGGTAGCAGCACCCCGGCAAGCTGACCGCACAAAAAGCCGCCGAGCGGCGCGCCGGTGAAGCTGATCATGATCATCAACGCGCGCCGGCGATGCGGCGCGTAGTCGCCGGTCAGGGTGGCCGCCCCCGGGAAGGCGCCGCCGATGCCGAGCCCGGTGAAGAACCGCATGATCGTCATGAAGCCGAGCGAGCCGGCAAAGGCGCTGCCCAACGAGGCGACACCGAAGATCAATAGACTGGCGATCAGCAGCGGCTTCCGGCCGAAGCGGTCGCCGATCGGCCCGGCCGACAGGGCGCCGACCATGATGCCGATGCTCGACCACAGGAACGCCGTCGTGAAGGCCGGCCCCGGCAGGTTCCAGGCGTGGGTCAGCGACGGCACTGAGACGCCGATCGAATTGACGTCGTAGCCGTCGCACATCTGGACCAAGGTGCAGATCGCCGCGACGCGGATCTGCAAGGGGCCGATGCGCTGATTCTCGAGCGCCGTCTCTGTCGCCGATAAAACCGCTTCCGCCATTTGCCGCCTTCCCCGTGCCTCCCCGTTAGGTCTGTTGCACGTTCGGGGGCGCTGTGCAAGCCCTCGACGTGGCGCATCAAGCGGGCTGCGGCTCGGCGGTTGTGCGCCCTTGCGATTGCGGCTCCTCCGCCGCGATGACCTCCTCCGGATGCGGCTCTTCGCGCGCCCACGGCACCGTGACGACCGCGAGATTTGGCCCGCCGTGGCGCAGCAAAGCGGCGCGCAGCCGGCGCACGCGCGAGCTGTCGAGCAGCAGGTAGTCCCACCAATGCTCCTTCACGACCTCCGGTATCACGACAAGGACCGGGCGGCCCGGATGCTCGGCCTCGATCTCGGCGAGGTGTTTGAGCAAACGCCCGGCAAAGCTCCGATACGGCGACGGCGATATGACCAGCCTCGGCGGCGTCAAGCCGGCGCTCTTCGTAGGGAGTTCGACATCCTGCCGCCATTGCCGGCGCAACCTGCCGACGTGCTCCTCGGCGTCGGGACCTTCGAGCTTCGTCAGATGAATCGCAATGACGTCCGGCGCCATCAGCAACGAATAGCGCACTGCCTTGTCGTCAAGCCGATCCCAGCACTGCAGCGGCAGCACGGCGATCGGCGGCTGCGGGCCGCCCAACGCGATTGGACCCTCGTCACGAAGCTGACGATCGATCATCTCGTAATAGCGATTGATCGTATTCAAAAGCGCGAGGACACAAGGGATCACGAGCACGACGATCCACGCGCCCTCGACGAATTTCGCAGCGAGGATCACGACGAGCGCGCCTCCCGTTCCCGCCGCCCCGGTGCCGTTGATGAGCAGACGAACGCCATTGCCCTTCCGCCGCAACCAATGGACCGACATGCCGAGTTGCGAGAGCGTGAAGGCCATGAATGCGCCGACGGCGAATAGCGGGATCAGCCGGTCGGTAATTCCGCCAAATAGGGTCAGCAGCAATCCGGCCGCAGCCGCCAGCCATAGGATCCCAACCGAGTAGACGAGCCGTCGACCGGGCATCGTGAACGCGCGCGGCAGATAACCATCCCGGGCGACGAGGCGGCAGACCCTGGGGAAATCGACAAAGCTCGTATTGGCCGACAGACACAGAACCGCGAGCAGGCTGCCGATCGCTGTGAAATAGATGACGCCGCGCCCGACGACCGCACCGGCGAGTTGGGAGAGCACGCTTTGGTAGCCGGGCTGCGTCTGGTCCATCGCGGCGACCCGGTACACCGGCGCTAGGTAAGAGATCACGGCGAGCAGCAGTCCCAGGATCAAGACGATCCAGGTCAATGTGCGGTGAGCATGTTTGACTGTCGGATCCCGGAACGCACTCACCCCGTTGCTGACCGCTTCGACACCGGTCATTGCCGTGCAGCCGCTGGCAAAAGCCCGCAGTAGAAGCCACAGGGTCACCGTTCCGGTAGCGGCGGGCAGTGGCGGCGGCGGCACGACCGGAACCGGACTTCCACCTGCGACGAGCGCCTTTATCACCCCGAACAACAAAACCCCTCCGAGGCTGGCGACGAAAAGATAGGTCGGGACTGAAAAGACAAGTCCTGCTTCGAGGGTTCCCCTGAGATTGACCACTGTGATGAGCGCCAGGACCGCGAGGCACAGTTCGAGAGTGTACGGGTGCAGCTGCGGAATTGCCGAAGTCAGCGCCCCGATGCCGGCCGAAATACCGACGGCGACATTGAGGACATAGTCGATCATCAAGGCGCTTGCGGCGAGCAGCCCGGCATTCGCCCCGAGGTTCTCCTTAGCCACGATGTAGGACCCGCCATTATTCGGATAAGCCTCGATCGTTTGGCGGTAGGAGATGTAGAGCACCGCCAGTAGGACGAGAATGGCGGCCATGATCGGCCGGATCAGGTGCAAACCTTCTGCGCCCAGAGGTATTAAGATCGTCAGCGCGGCCTCCGGACCGTATGCCGAGGACCCGAGGCCGTCCAAACCCATCGCCGGAACGCCCTCGAGCGCCGTGATCTTGCGCGCCTTGCCCTCCCGGTTTGCCAGCCTCCGCCCGATCAGTATTCCCCAGAGATCCACCTCTGCCCCCTTACGATTGATGCCCTCCCTCGGCAAACAGGCCCGAAGCGGCGGCGTCCCGGCAGACTCCTTGGAGA
>VAZT01000338.1 GCA_005884825.1 Alphaproteobacteria bacterium | reverse complement strand
CGGAGGCGCATCTCGATGCCGAGGCGCGCGACGGGCTCGGCGAATTCATCGCGCGCGGCTATCACGGCGACATGGGTTGGCTCGCCAGCACCGCGGCGCGCCGCGGCGATCCGCGGGCGCTGTGGCCCGAAGCACGTACTGTCGTCGTGCTCGGCGTCAATTATGCTCCCGAGCACGACCCGCTGATGCTAACGCAAAGGGCCGATCGGGGTGCCGTTTCGGTCTATGCCCGAGGCCGCGATTATCACCACACTCTGAAGCGCCGGCTGAAGGCGCTCGCGCATTGGATCGAGGAGCGTTGGGCGGGCGCTCTCAAGGTGTTTGTCGATACGGCGCCGGTGATGGAAAAGCCGCTTGCCGAGCGGGCGGGACTGGGCTGGCAAGGAAAGCACACCAATCTGGTCTCGCGGCAGTTCGGCTCCTGGCTGTTCCTTGGCGAGATCTTTCTTAGCCTGGTGCTCGAGCCCGATGCCGCCGAACATGATCACTGCGGCTCCTGCCATCGCTGCCTGGAGGTCTGTCCGACAGCGGCGTTTCCGGCGCCCCACCGGCTCGATGCGCGGCGCTGCATCTCGTATTTGACGATCGAGCACAAGGGGATGATCCCCCTAGAGCTGCGTCCGCTGATCGGCAATCGCATCTATGGTTGCGACGATTGCCTCGCGGTCTGCCCGTGGAACAAGTTCGCCCGAGCCGCAACCGAGCCCGACTTTCTGCCGCGCGCGGAGCTGACGGCGCCGCGGCTGGCCGAGTTGGCGGCGCTCGACGATGCGGCATTCCGCGAGCTGTTTGCCGGATCCCCGGTCAAGCGCACCGGCCGCGACCGGTTCGTGCGCAATGTGCTGATCGCAATTGGCAACGCGACCCCGGGCGAGCCGGAGTTGATAGAAGCGGCACGTCGCTGCCTGGACGACAATTCGTCTCTCGTTCGCGCCGCCGCGGTCTGGGCGTTAACGCGGTTGGCGCCGGAACGATGCGCAGCCGAGCAACCCGGCCGGCTATCCCGAGAAGCAGATCCGCTGGTGCGCGCCGAGTGGCAGCGAGTCGCGCCGCTACACGCCGCGCGCGGTTTCCGCGATTAACCAATCGACCACGGCGGCCAGAGCCTCGGCGCGTGTAGCACCGGCGGACAGCGCCTGCTCGAATATTGTGAGCTGGCGATCGGCGCTGGTGCCGCGGGCGAGGATCGCGCGCGCGTGCGATACCTCGCCCACGCAGCCGAAATGGCATGCATCCGGATGGACCAGATCGAGGATCTCCTCGAGCAGTTCGGCATAGGGCACGATCGCGCCTTTTCCGAAATCGACGAGCCCCTGGTCGAACCCGTAGCGCTGCGCGCGCCAGCGGTTCTCGTCAATCAGCATGCGCGAATAGAGGCGCCAGCGCTGGTTCTCGCGCTTCAAGCGCCACAGCATGTGCAACAGGCAGCGGAACAGAGCTGCGATCGACAGCGTGTCCTCCAATGTCGTGCAGCAGTCGGTTATGCGCATCTCGAGGGTCGGAAAGCGGTCGCTCGGCCGCAAATCCCACCACAATTTCGTGGCGTCCTCGATCAGGCCCGCGCCGACCAGAATGTCGATGTGCCGCCGGTATTCGCCCCAGCTGGCGAACCGTTCGGGGGTGCCGGTGCGCGGCATCTCGTCGAACACCGCGAGCCGATAGGATTTCAGCCCGGTGTTCTCCCCCTGCCAGAACGGCGACGAAGTCGATAGCGCCAACAGGTGCGGCAGAAAATACGAGGCCTGGTTCAACAGATCGATGCGCAGTTCGTCGTCAGGGATGCCGATATGGACGTGCATCCCGCAGATCGCGAGGCGCCGCCCAACCCCTTGCAGATCGCTCTCGAGGCTCTGGTAGCGGACGCGCTCGGTGGTCTTCTGCGCCTCCCACCGCGCAAACGGATGCGTCGCCGCGGCAATCGGGGCCATGCTGTGGCGCGCCGCCACCGCCGCGATCCCGCCCCGCAGCCGCCGCAACTCGGCCTGGGCCTCTTCGAGACTCGTACAGATGCGGGTCCCAATCTCGATTTGCGAGCGCAGAAACTCCGGGCTGACCTGTGCGCCGAGCAATGCCTCGCATTCGGCCAGCATGCCGTCGGGCGGGTCGCCGACGATATCGCGCGTTGCCCGATCGACGAGGAAGTACTCCTCCTCGATCCCAAGCGTAAATTCCGGTTCGCCCGTCACCTGACCCCGAGAATCGAGCCGGTGACTGAACGCGGGTCGCGGCGCGGCCAGCGGCCGCTCTCGACCTGGTGGAAGAAATCGGCGCAGGTCCGGTTGAAGAGGTCCGGCTCCTCGAGATTGACCGCGTGCCCGGTGTTCGGGAACACCACGAGCGCCGCGGTCGGGATCGCGCGCTTCATCAACAGACCCGGTTCGAGGCAGGGGTCGTCTTCGTCGCCGGTCATGACCAGGGTCGGCACCTCCAGATTGCGCATGCGGTCGGTCAAATCCCACAGCGAAGGCCGACGCGCCTGGACGCCGCGCATTGTGAGGGCCGAACCCAACGTCGAATGCTCGGCGAGATGCGCGGCAAATTCGGCCCAGCCGCGCGGGTCCTTGTTCTGAAACTGCACCCGGCTCGGGCCCTGCGAATACACCTTGCTTGCCTCGCCCATGCCCTGTTGTTCGATCAGCGCGATGGTTTTGGCGGTCTCGTCATGGAATTGCTGGCGCTTGCCGGGCTCCGCGCCATAGCCGCAGCCGGCGACGACGAGCGACAGCGCGCGGTCGGGGTAGGTCAGGCCGAAATGCAAGGTCGCAAACCCACCCATCGAAATGCCGACGATGTGGGCTTTCGGGATCGCGAGGGCGTCGAGGACGGCGCGAATATCATCGCGCGCCCGCTCCTGCGAATAGCGCCCCGGGTCCTCCGGCACATCTGAGGGCGGATAGCCGCGGGCGTTGTAGGCGATGGCGCGATAGCGCCGCCCGAAATACCGCATCTGTCCCTCGTAACCGCGGTAGTCGTCGGCAAATTCGTGGACAAAGACGATCGGGGCACCGCTGCCCGTCTCCTCGTAATAGAGGCGGATACCGTCGTCGGTCGTCAGGTGTGGCATCGCGATTCCCCTTTTTCGAACAAGCCGATTCGCCATCCTACGAGCGCCGGCGCGCTGCCGGCAAGCCGCGCTCCCGAGGCGCGGAGCGGGTATTTTGCGGGCTGAACCGGTGGGGCTTAGGTTACGCACGGGGAAATGTGGGGGAGTTGCCGATGGATTCGGAGAAGCTAAAGCGCATTGAGCAACGCGCTTATTTGTTTTGGGAAGCCGAGGGGCAACCGCACGGCAGGCACGAGGAGCATTGGCACCGAGCGGCGCGGCAGATCGAAGCCGAAGAAGAAGTCCATATTGCCGGAAAGCCCAGGAAGAAGGCATTTGAGAGAGCCACTGCGAAGCCGGCCGGCAAAAAGTCGAAGAAATAGCGCTGCATCAGGCCGCCGCGAGCTGGCACGGTTCTTGTAGCGAAGATATCAGGTCCGGGCCTTCGCGGCGTGCGCGGGGCCGATCCGGGCCGGGATCGCCGGATCGCATCCGGACCTCATTCCCGGACCAGCCCTCTCCGGTTGCTCAGCCCCGGAGCAGATGTGCGAAATCCGGGCATCCCCCGGCGATCCTGCCGGGCGGGATTGCCCGACCTCGCTTGGGAAACCGCCCGCGCCGGTCCCACGCTCCCTGTTCCTCCTGTTTTATCAGGTCGAGATCAGGCATCAGGCAACTCCTTCAATCACATTCCTCGCA
>VAZT01000100.1 GCA_005884825.1 Alphaproteobacteria bacterium | reverse complement strand
CTTCTCGATCTTTACGGGCGCGGCAAGATCCTGCTCTCCGACACCCGCATTCTGGTCATCGACGAGGCCGACCGGATGCTCGACATGGGCTTTATCCCGGATGTCGAGCGGATCGTCGGTTTGCTGCCGGAAACCCGTCAGACGCTGTTCTTTTCCGCGACAATGCCGGCCGAGATCCGCAAGCTGGCGGACGCCTTTCTGCGTAACCCGATAGAGGTTTCCGTGGCACCCCCGGCATCGCCGGCCGCGACGGTTGCCCAGTCGATTGTAGTCATTGATCCCGGTGACAAGCGCGAGGCGCTGCGCCGGCTGATCCGCTCCGAAGACGTCAAGAATGCGCTGATCTTCTGCAACCGCAAACGCGATGTCGACATTCTGTTCCGTTCGCTGACCCGGCACGGCTTCGACGCCGCGGCATTGCACGGCGACATGCCGCAACCGAAACGCACGGAAACCCTCGACCGCTTTCGGAACGGCGAGGTCCGGCTTCTGGTGGCCAGCGACGTCGCCGCGCGCGGCTTGGATATCAAGGGCATGAGCCACGTCTTCTGTTTCGACGTGCCGATCCACGCCGAGGATTACGTCCACCGCATCGGCCGAACCGGCCGCGCCGGCCTCGAGGGCCGGTCTTTCATGCTCGCCTCGCCGGAAGACGGCGACTTCGTCGCCGCGATCGTCAAACTGATCGGGAAGGAAATTCCGCCGATCGCGATCGAAGGTATCGAGGCAGCCGAACTCGAATACGGCGCGCGTCGCTCGCGCCGCGGGGCACGCCGGCCTGCCAAGTCCGATGGCCGTCGCACTCGAACCGATGCCGCCCCACGGCGGGAACGGGCGAAACGGGAACCGGCCGAGGCTCGCGCTCCGCGGCGAGAGCGCCGGCCGAGCGTAAAGGAGGCGCAGCAAGACCTCTCCGCATCAAATGTGACTTCATTCCCGCGGGCCGCGGTCGCTCGCGTTCCGCGCCGGCCCGAGCGTCAACCGGAGCCGGACCGTCAGGTCGTCGGTTTCGGTGACCATCTGCCGGCCTTTCTCGCCCGGCCTCCGAGGATCGTCGCCCGCCCTTGAGCCTTCGGAGGTGAGATGAGCGCGGACGAGACGGGCTGGGTCCGAGTAGCCAGCCGTGGAGATCTAGCCGAAGGCGAGCCGCTCGGCGTCGAGGTCGCCGGCCATTCGATCGCGCTTTACGACGTCGACGGCGCTCTTTTCGCGACCGACAACATCTGCACCCACGCCTATGCCCGGCTGTCCGACGGCTGGCTCGACGGCGAGTTGATCGAGTGTCCGCTGCACGCCGCCCGCTTTGATGTCCGCACCGGAAGGGTGCTCGACCCGCCCGCGACCGAAGATCTGAAGACCTACCCGGTGCGCGTCGTCGACGGGGAAATACAGGTCAAGCTCGACTGAGAGCGCGGCGACAGGGCCCTGGTCGACGTCATCCATACACTCGGCGATATAGGTCGATAATCTCGTCGCTCGTCGGTATTCGCGGATTGTTTGCGGGCGAGCCCGAGGCGAGCGCTTGGCTTGCCATGACCGGCAATAGTTCTTCGTAACGCCCGGCATCGATGCCCCAGGCCCGCGGCGTCGGGACTTTCAGATCCGCGTTGAGGCGGCGCAATTCGTCGAGCAGGCGGGCGACCGCGCCCTGGCTGCCTTCGCCCTCTTCGGCTATTCCCATCGCGCGGGCGCAATCGGCGTAGCGCTCGAGCGCTGCCGGCACTGAAAAGGCGGTGATCTCGGGCAGCAGCATCGCATTCGATAGCCCGTGCGGGACGTGGAAGAAGGCGCCGATCGGCCGGCTCATGCCGTGGACGAGCGCGACGCTGGCATTCGAGAACGCCATCCCGGCGGTCGTCGCGCCGAGCATCATCGCTTCGCGCGCGGCCCGGTTGTCGGGCTCGGCGCAAGCGGTGCGGATGTGGCCCGCGATCAGCCCCATTGCGCTCCTGGCGAGCCCATCGGTAAACGAATTGGCGCGGCGGCTGACATAAGCCTCGATCGCGTGGGTCAGACTGTCGAGCCCGGTATCGGCGGTGAGCCGCAGCGGCATCGTCAGGGTGAGCTCGTAATCGACAATCGCCGCGACAGGGCAACAGGGAAGACCTGCGATCAGCATCTTCTCGTCTGTCTCGGTGTCTGTAATGACGGTAAAGCGCGTCACCTCCGAGCCGGTGCCGGCGGTCGTCGGGATCGCCACGACCGGCGGACCCGCTTTCGGGATTTCCGCCGGCACCTTGTAATCCCGCATCTGTCCGCCGTTCGCGGCCAGCACCGACATCGCCTTCGCCGTGTCGATCGAGCTTCCGCCGCCGATCGCAACGAGGCTGTCGTAGCCGTCCTCGGCGAGCCGGCAAGTACCCGCTTCGACGACCGCCGTCGTCGGATCCGCGACGGTGTCGGAAAACACCCGCCACGGAACACTGGCCTCGTCGAGGATGTGGGTCACCCGCTCGAGATGACCAGAGTGCAATAGGAACGGGTCGGTAACGAGGAGCGGTCTTGTCAAGCCGAGCCGCCGCAATAGGCTCGGAAGCTCGGCCAGGGCGCCGCCGCCCACCGCCATGAGCCGCGGCATCGTGATGATCGGAACCATGGCGTGGCCCTCAGCCGTGCTTGCGCATTCTAAAACGCAATACGCCGCCTGGCTGCTCGCTCGCTTCGAGCAGCTCGCATCCGGTCGTCGCACAGAAATGTTCGAAATCCTTCGTGGCCCCAGGGTCGGTTGCGAGGACTTCCAGTACAGCGCCAGCGACGAGCGGCTTTAACGCCCGCCGCGCCTTCAGTACCGGCAACGGGCATAAGAGCCCGGTCGCGTCGAGGGTAGCGTCAACCGCAATATTTTCGGCTTGCGTCATCGCCCGGCACCTTACAACAGCTAGTCTGCGCCATTTTAACAAAACCGGACCCGCACTGCAGCCGGTTCGGCAAAATTGTCGAGGCTTCGAACCCAGGCCCCGCGCCAGGTGTTTTCGCACGCAACACAGGTGCATAACGATGCGGATCCACCACCTCAGCTGCGGTACGATGTGCCCGTTTGGCGGCCGGCTATGGGACGGTCATAGCCCGGTTCTCGGACCCGCAGAGATCGTCTGCCATTGCCTTTTAATCGAAACCGAAGTCGGCCTGGTGCTCGTCGATACCGGGTTCGGCACGCGCGACGTCGCGCAGCCGCGACGACTGACCCCCCTTTTCCGCATTGCCAATCGCATTCGGCTACGCGAGCCCGATACCGCTTTGCGGCAAATCGAAGAGCTCGGCTTCAGCGCTGCCGATGTGCGCCACATCGTATTGACCCACCTGGATTTTGACCACGCCGGCGGCATCGAAGATTTCCCGGATGCCACGGTCCACGTCTTTGGCGCCGAGCTCGACGCCGCAAGATCGCAAAGCAGCTGGCTCGATCGCCAGCGGTATCGGCCGATGCAATGGGATCGGAACGTCAATTGGCAGTGCTATACACCCGAGGGAGAACGCTGGTTCGGCTTTACCTGCGTGCGCGAGCTGGTCGGCATGCCGCCGGAAATCCTGATCGTGCCGCTCGCGGGGCACACTCTCGGTCATTGCGGAGTGGCGGTGCGCGGTCCGGAAAGTTGGCTGCTCCACGCCGGCGACGCTTATTTCTTCCGCGATGAAATGGCTCTCGGCGGATGTTATTGCACCCCGATGTTGCGCGCTTATCAGCGGCTGATGGCGGCCGACAACGCGAGGCGGCTCCTCAACCAGACGCGCCTGCGCGAGTTGAAACGCGCCCATGGCCGGGAAATCCGCCTGTTCTGCGCGCACGACGCCAAGGAGCTGGAAGACCTTTCGTCGACTCGGTTTGAACCCGCACCGATCATCGCCCCGCCGCTGACGGCGCACGCATAGCAAAACTCTTTCCGCCGACGCCCCGGGCGGCACGCGGCGCGAGCAGCAAGGTGGCCAACCCGGCCGCAATCGCCAACCCTGCGGTCACTATTGCCCGCTCCGTCGGGGACCGCCAGCCGCCCTCTATCGTTCGCCCTTCAGCCGTGGGCCGGAAGAGATTGCCGTCGGTGACGGGCGAACGGGAGGCCTGCGCAAGATACGTCTTCATCAGCGCCGCTGACCCGACGCGCATCAGCCGCGGCGCGATGAAATAGCCGAGCCGGGCCAGAGTGGCGACACTGCCGACCGTGACCGACCGCCGTGGCCGCAAGGCGAGAGCGACCATCGCTTCGGCGACGCGCCGCGGTGCATAGACCGGCGGCGCCGGCTTCAAGACGCGGCCGGTGTAATTGGCGCCGTGCTGGACCCCCGGCGTGTCGATAAAGGAAGGATAGACATCGCAGATATGGATCCCGGGCGCGAAGGCGAGCTCGGCGCGCAAGGCGTCGGTGAACCCGCGCAGGCCGAATTTGCTCGCGCTGTACGCGGCGGCGAACGGCGCCGGGACCCAGGCGCCAAACGACAGATTGTTGATCAGCACGCCGGCGCCGCGCTCGATGAAATGCGGCAATACGGCGTGCGCGCCGTGCAGATACCCGAGCAGGTTGGTGCGCACGACCTGATCATGGGCTTCGATCGGGGTTTCGACAAAGGCGCCGACGGCTCCGACCCCGGCATTGTTGATCCACACGTCGATTTTCCCGAACGCCTCGATGGCGCGCCGCGCCAGCTGCCGCACCGCTTCCGGGTCGCCGACATCGGTCGGCACGGGAAGCGCCCGGCCGCCTTCGCCCTCGCAATTGGCAGCAGCCTCCCGTAACACAGTCTCCCGCCGCGCCGCCAGGGTGACGCAGGCGCCGCGCTTGGCGAAGGCCATCGCCGCGGCCCGCCCGATGCCGCTCGACGCGCCGGTGATGACGACGCTCGCTTCCTGCAAATCCCGCATGCCGGGATCCTCTCCGTCTGCTCTGCGGATTAAACGCGGCGACAGCGGCATGCTCCCCATGGCAGCGGATTTTATAGAGTGGTCGATGTCGCCCGGCCGACTATTCCCCGCCTGGAATTCCGGGTAGGATTAACCACGCGGCGAGGACCGCATCGGGGGGACACGCGTGGACATTGCAAGCTGGCTCCACCGCCTCGGATTGCAGCAGTACGATCAGGCGTTTCGCGACAACGCGATCGACGCGTCCGTATTGCCCGAGCTGACCGCCGACGACCTCAGGGACATCGGGGTCGACCTCGTCGGGCACCGGCGCAAATTGCTCGCCGCGATCTCCGCACTGCGTAGCAACACCGCTTCCGATCCGGTTGCGAGCGCGGCGGGCGGCGAGCGCCGACACCTCACCGTCATGTTCTGCGACCTCGTCGGCTCGACCGCGTTGTCGGTACGGCGCGATCCCGAGGATCTGCGGGACCTGATTGGCGCTTATCATCACGCGGTGGCCGAGGTCGTAAGGCGTTTCGCGGGGTTCGTCGCCCGCTATATGGGCGACGGCATCCTGATCTATTTCGGCTATCCGCATGCGCATGAAGACGATGCCGAGCGGGCGGCCCGCTGCGCCTTGGCCGTGCTCGAGTCTGTCTCGGGCCTGAAACTGGCCGAGGAGCTGCGCGCCCGCATCGGGATTGCCACCGGTACAGTCGTCGTGGGGGGCGGGGCGCCCGAGCACGATGTCGTCGGCGAGACCCCGAACCTCGCCTCGCGACTCCAGAGCCTGGCCGAGCCGAACACGGTTCTGATCGATGAGAATACGCGGCGGCTCATCGGCGGACTGTTCGAATACCACGACCTCGGCGCCGTCGAGGCGCGCGGTTTCACGGGCATTGTATCGGCCTGGCAGGTGCTGCGGCCCAGCGCAGTCGAAAGCCGGTTCGAGGCACTGCGCGCATCCTCCCCGACACCACTCGTCGGACGGGGCGAGGAACTCGAATTTCTGCTATGGCGATGGGAGCGCGCAAAGAAAGGAGAAGGCCAAGCCGTGCTGCTCTCGGGTGAACCCGGGATCGGCAAATCCCGCATAACCACGGCGGTCGCAGAGCGGCTGCACGAACAACCCCATCATCATTTGCGCTATTTCTGTGCGCCGCATCACCAGGACACTCCGCTCCACCCGGTAATCACGCACCTCGAGCATGCGGCAGGCTTTTCGCGCGACGATCCTCCCGCTGCAAAGCTGGAAAAGCTCAGGCGATTATTCGGACAAGGACGTCTCGGTCATCTGCGGCGGCGCGTCGCCGCTCATGCCGGTCAGCGTTCCCGCAATAGCGAGCAGGAGACCGAGCTGTTGCTGCTTGCGGTGGCGGGCGTGCGGCAAGCACTGATCGCCGATCTGTTATCGCTGCCGACCGGAAGCGCACTATCCGAGATGAACCTCTCGCCGCAGCGGAAGAAGGAAAGGACGCTCGAGGCATTGCTCGGTCTATTGGAGGATTTGAGCCGGAAGCGGCCCGTGCTGATGGTCTTCGAGGACGTTCATTGGATCGACCCGACCTCGCGCGAGCTGTTGGATCTGACGATCGAGCGGATCCGCCGGCTGCCGGTCCTGTTGATCATCACCTTTCGTCCCGAATTCTCGGAGGCCTGGAGCGGAGCGGCGCATGTGAGCGCATTGCTGCTCAACCGCCTGGATACCGACGAAGGTACCGTATTGGCCGAGATGGTGGCGGGCAAGGCTCTCCCCGACGAGCTCGTCTCGCATATCGCTGCTCGCACCGACGGTGTCCCGCTGTTTGTCGAGGAGCTGACGAGAGCGGTCCTTGAGAGCGGCTTCTTGCATGATGAGGGAGACTGCTATGGCCTCGACCGAAAGATTCCCTCATTCGCGATCCCGCTGAGCCTGCACGCGTCGCTGCTGGCTCGTCTTGACCGCCTCGGTCCGATAGCCAAGGAAATAGCTCAGATCGGCGCCGCCATAGGCCGCGACTTCTCCTATGAGCTGTTGGCCGCGGTCGCGCAGTGCGGCGAGGCAGTACTGCAAGATGCCCTCGGCTGGCTAGTTGACGCAGGTCTGGTTTTTCAGCGTGGCACATTTCCGGATGCCACTTTCCTGTTCAAGCACGCGCTAGTCCAAGATGCTGCCTACGGCACACTGCTCCGCGGCCCGCGCCAAGCATTGCACGCGCAGATCGCCGGAGCGCTTGAAACCCAGTTGCCCGAGCTAATCGACAGCCAGCCCGAACTCTTTGCGCAGCATTTTGCCGAAGCGGGGCTCGTCGAAAACTCCATCGCCTACTGGGGCAAGGCGGGTTATAGATCCGCCACCCGCTCGGCAATGGCGGAAGCGGCGGCGCAATTGCGAAAGGGCCTGGACCAGCTGACGCTATTGCCCGATACGCCCGAACGTCGGCGACAGGAGCTCGAATTTTGGAGCGCCCTCGGTGCGGTGTTGCTTGCGGTCAAAGGCCAGGCGGCTCCAGAAACCGGCGATGCCTATGCTCGCGCACAGGAGCTGTGGGAGCACCTGGGTTCCTCCTCCGAGTTCCTTCAAGTTCCCTATGGGCATTCTCGCTACCACGCGGTCCGCGGCGAACTCGATCTGGCGCGGCGCTTGGACGAGGATTTGCTGGATCTGAGTCGTCGGCGCAACGACTCCGCCGGGCTCGTTCTAGGTCACATGTCCGCCGGTCGAACTTTGATGTACGCGGGCGAGTTTGCTTCGTCGCGGTCGCATCTGGAAACGGCGCTTACGCTTCACGATCCGATCATCCACAATTCGCTTGTACATCAAATCGGAAATTATCCCCAGGTCGTAGCGCAGGCGTCATTGGCGATCGTCCTATTCTGTCTCGGCTTTCCCGACTGGGCGGTGGTACGGAGCAACACAGCAATAGCTGAAGCCCGGCGACGGTCTCATCCGACGGCTTTGGCGGTGAGCTTGTCGGATGGCACCTTGCTGCTTTCGCTTGTCGGAGACGACGCAGCCCTGGATGAGCGGGCAGACAAGCTGATTTCGGTCGCAGCCGAGCAGGATTTCCCCCTCTGGGGTGCGCAGGGGACGCTCTATCAAGGCTGGGTAAGGGTGAAAAATGGCGATTTAGCAGAAGGGATATCGCTCCTGCGCTCCGGTGCGAACGCTTACCGCGCCACCTGGGCAGAGGCGTGGACGCCCTATTATATCGCTCTTCTCGCCAGAACTTGTGGGATCTCGGGGAAAATTGAAGAGGGCGTGACTCTGTTGGACGAGGCTTTGCAGATCGTCAAAAGGACAGGGGAGCGCTGGTTCGCAGCGGAGCTGAACAGGGAGAAAGGCCGGCTGCTGCATCGGCGGGGGCATGCCGAGGCTGCCGAGGAACTGTATCGCCAGGCCCTGAGCATCGCTGAGGAGCAGGGGGCCAAGCTCTGGGAATTGCGTGCCGCTGCGAGCCTCGCCCGGCTCCGCTGCGACCAGGGCCGCTGCGGCGAAGCCCGCGATCTCCTCGCGCCGGTCTACGGCTGGTTCACTGAAGGCTTCGACACGCCCGATCTGAAAGAAGCAAAGGCTCTGCTTGACGAACTCGGTGGCATCGAACGAGCTTAGTCGTTCGAAACCTCCTGCACGCTTGACCACCCTCATCGCCTTAATTAACGTGCTCTTGGGCCAGCGGCCTCTATATATGCTCCGGCGTAAAGTCTCGAGATCGGTCGGCTCAGGCGACCATTGCGCCAGAATGGTCAAGGGAGGATTTGCCATGAAGTCGCTTGTTTGCGCAGCTGCTTTGAGTCTAGCAGTCTGCGCCAGTTCCGCCTTCGCTCAAGCGCCGACGGGTCACGCCGCAGGCAATATGAGCGACGAAGATATGATAAAACTGGCGCTATCCGCCGCGCCCGAGGCAGTCACAAAGGACGCGACGGTGATCACGGTCGGCAGTGACGGCAAGACGCGTACATTGCGCCAGGGGAGCGGGCAATGGACGTGCATGCCCGGCCCCATGGATCAAACGGACGCAGCCCCGATGTGCGGCGATAAGAACGCCATGGAATGGGCGGCCGCTTGGATGGCTCATAAAGACCCGCCCTCGAACAAGGTCGGGTTCATGTATATGCTTCGCGGGGACGGCGGGGCGAGCAACACGGACCCGTATTCGATGAAGGAAGAGCCCGGCAATAATTGGATCAAGACTGGGTCGCACGTCATGATCGTCGGATCCGGCGCCAAGATGTTGGACGGCTACCCGCGCGAGGCCAAGGCCGATCCGACGAAGCCCTATGTGATGTGGCCCGGAACGGTGTACGAACATTTGATGCTCCCGGTCCGCTGACGGGATCTCGCATCCGCCACCGGCCGATGCCGCCGTGCCCTGCACTTGGTTAAATTCTTGGCTTGACACGGCGCCCAACCTCGGATAGAGAGCCGCCTATGCACCGCTTTGCGCAGATTCTTATGTCTATCTTCGGCGCTGGTTCGACCCCCTGCGGGGGGCCTATGGAGGTTTGTTTGCGCTGAGTAGTCTGCGCAAGTAGAAGGTTTCCAGGGCCCCGCCGGACACGGACGGGGCCTTTCTCTTTCTGCCCGATTGTGTGCCCGGCGGGGCCCTGCGATCGAAGGATCCGGGGTCATGTTGGAGGAAGTTTGGCCTGAGATAGGCAAAGCCTGGGTCTCCGGAGTGCTGGCCGGGGGTGGGTCGATCCTCGTCCAGTGGCTGATGCCCAAGGCGGCGAAGCTGTTCAAGCATTTGCGGGCTGATAAGCTGCGGCTCGAGCGCCGGCTGGCGGCGATCCTCGCTGCCGATGTCGTCGGCTATTCGCGCCTGATGAGCGCCGACGAGGAGGGCACCCATTTCCGCCTGCTGGCCTATCGGCGCGAGGTCATCGCGCCGAAGGTCCGCGAGCACCGCGGCCGTATCGTCAAGAATACCGGCGACGGGGCTCTCGTCGAATTCGGCAGCGTGGTCGACGCGGTGCGCTGCGCACTGGATGTGCAACGTATCATCCGGGCGCGCAACGCCGGGCTGCCGCCGGACCACCGCATCGAGTTGCGCATCGGCGTCAATCTCGGCGACGTCATCGTGGCGCCGGACGACATCTATGGTCACGGCGTCAATGTCGCGGCGCGGCTCGAGGGCCTCGCACCGCCCGGCGGCATCTGCATCTCCGCCGATGCCTGGCGCCATGTGCGGGGAGCGATCGCCGCCGAGTTCGTCGATCTCGGCGAGCAACGGCTGAAGAACATCGCCGATCCGGCGCATGTCTTTGCCGTTTCCCCGGCCGGCGTGACGCCCGCCGGGGTCGCGACGAGCTCGGCCGCTCTGGTCCACCCGAAAATAGCCGTAATGGCGTGGTACCGGTGCGCCATGAACGCCTGCCTGCCATGGTCGGCCTTGGCGGCCCCCTGTCGGCCGCGACGGAGGGGCACGCCGCGAATGGCCCGCCTCCTGTTTTTCTCTTGTATTTACAGGAGGCGGCGGCGGAAGGGGCGCGCAGCGCTGGCCTTTCAGCCGGGCTTGGCGTACGCTTTCGCCTGGCTCCACGGTTGACGGGAGGCGTGATGCCGGCGCGGACGGGAAGACAATATCTCGCTGGGTTGCGCGAGCAGGAACGGGAGGTCTGGCTCGAAGGCGAGCGGGTCAAAGACCCGACGCGCCATCCGGGGTTGCAAGGCGGCGCGCGCGCCATCGCCTCGCTCTACGACATGCAGTGCGATCCCGAATTCTGCGACGAGATGACCTATGTCTCGCCGAGCACCGGCGACCGGGTCGGGCTGTCGTTCATCATCCCGCGCACCCGCGAGGATCTCG
>VAZT01000337.1 GCA_005884825.1 Alphaproteobacteria bacterium | reverse complement strand
ACCCCCTGCTCGTAGGTCAACAATGCGACCGCGCGCGTCCAGTCGGTGCCCCACATGCAGCGATCGAGGCCAAAGGCGTCGAATATGCGGCCGAGCGGATCCCAGATGTCTTTGTAGGGGAAGGGTTCGTGCGACAAGGTGCAGGCGCCGCTGATCTTGATCGCGATGTTGTCGTGGGCTGCCAGCGCCAACACCTTCGGCAGATCGGCGAACGGCTCCGGCGGCGGCGGTGGCTCGAACGGCTGTTGCAGCCCGAGATGGTCGATCACCAGCCGCGCGTTGCGGTTTCGCGCCGCCAATTGTGCAGCCTGCTCCAGACGCCCCCAACACAACAGGTTGACCGGCAGGTAATGGCGCGCCGCGGCGGCCAGAACCCTGTTGAGGCCGGGGTCAGTGGGGTCGGTCGAAACCTCGTCTCGCAGCATGATCCTGATGCCGACCGTGTCCTCGGCAGCCGCCCAGTCGGCGATCGTATCGGCCACCGCGGGATCGGTCGAATCGACCGGCTTGACCAGCCTGAAGCGGCTGGGATGCGCCGCATAAACTTGGAGAGCGTAGCTGGCGTCGTAGCGATACATTGCAAACGGCGACACCAGCACCGCGCCGTCGACACCGAGGGCGTCCATAGCGGCCACCATCTGGTCGCCGGTAACCTCCGCCGGGCCGTGGAGAACGCCAGCCCAGGGCCGCCCCGGGTGGTTGCGCTCGTAGGCGTGAACCTGGGAGTCCAATGTCGGCATGACCTCAACCCTCGACGGAACCGATCTCGTCTCGGACGCTACGCTGCGTGCTCCCGAGCTTCAAGGCCGCACTCGGGCCCTGGCCCAACCAGCCGCTCTTTCGTGGAAATTATCCATCGTGGCCTATCTGCACGCACTGCATCGGGTTATTGGGGTTCAGCTTCGATTTTCTCAGGAACGGCGGGCGATCAAATCGACTTCGACGATGCCGCCGCGTGCCAGATGCGTGACCCCGACCGTGGTCCGCGCCGGCAGCCGGTCGAGCCTGAAATATTCGGTGTAGAGCTGGTTAAAAGCGGCGTAGTCGCGCTCAAATTCCGTGAGAAAAATGCGCACGCAAACAACATCTTCGAACCCGGCGCCCGCGCCGGCGAGCGCGCGTTTGAGATTGTCCATCACTTTGCGGGTCTGGGCCTCGATCCCTTCCGGAACCGGCAGTAAATCATCATACGGGTCGGTGGCGAGCTGGCCGGTCACGAACAGCCACCCATCCGCCTCGACGACATGACTGTAAGGCGCCACCGGCTTTGGTGCGTTCGGGATCAGATGATAGATCGGCGCGCTCATGATCGCTCTCCTCGCCCGGGCTTGCTGCGGCTTGCCGCTCCGCGACGGCCGCCAGATGACCGCGCGGATTGGCGTCAGGTTGTAGGCGTTGCAGGGATTGTGCATCGACTGACAGTTTGTTCCCCACCAAAAAAACTCCACCACACCGGCGCAAGCCGGTGCCCATCGCGGAAATGGGTTCCCGCCTTCGCCAGAAAGACTACGGCGGCTGCTTAGATTGACAAAAGGACGGGCTTGTCGGGCTGAGCCGCGCCGGCAGGGCCAGCGCCAGGATCAAGCTGATGAGGGCCACGAGACCGGCGATCACGTAGACGACGTGGAGCGAGCTGCCGACCGCTTCAGTCAGCCGCGCAATTTCACTGGCGGCAAGGCTCTGGCGGGCGGCTGGCGACATCAGCCGGTTGACGGCGTCCCCCGCATTGGGCAGCAGGCGATAGACGCCGAAATTGAGGATCGCGCCGAACACCGCGGCGCCGACCGACTGGCCGACGATGCGCATGAACATCGTCGACGAGGTCGCCATGCCGCGATCGCTCCACCCGACGCTCGCCTGGGTCGAGACAATGAATGCCGTATTGCAGAACCCCATGCCGACGCCGAGGATGAAGGCGCCGCCTCCGGCCCAGAAGAGCCCGCTCGCCGGGGTCAACAGGATCAGCACGAGGCTGCCGGCAACCAGACAGAGGCCGCCGATCGACGCCGACAGGCGGTACGAGGTGCGGATCATCAGGCGCCCCGCCGCCATGCTGGCGAAGGCCCAGCTGACCGACGACGCGGCGAGCACCACGCCGGCGGCCGTCGCGCCGCGGCCCATGGCGCCCTGCACGTAGGTCGGCAGAAAGCCGGAAACCCCCATCATCAGTGCGCCATTGAAGAAGCCGGCGAGGCAGCCGACTGCGACGACCCGGTTGCGCCAGAGCTTCAAGGGCAGCATCGGCTCGGCCGCGCGCCTCTCGTTCAGCGCCAGCGCCGCCAGAGCGACCGCGCCCGCCAACGCGAGCGCCCCGAGGGTCGGGCCGTCGGCGTTGCCGACCTGCACCAGCGCAAACATCGGCGCTCCGACCCCGAGCATCAGCAGACCCGAGCCGAGATAATCGATGCGGTGCCGGCGCGGCTCGCGATGCTCGCGCAGAAAGAGGCCGAACATGACGAAGGTGGCCGCGCCGATCGGCAGATTGACCCAGAACACCAAGGACCAGCTGACATGCTCGATGACAAAGGCGCCCAATGTCGGGCCGATGACCGCGGCAACGCCGTACAT
Organism: Alphaproteobacteria bacterium; assembly: GCA_005884825.1. Taxonomy (GTDB): domain Bacteria; phylum Pseudomonadota; class Alphaproteobacteria; order ATCC43930; family CGMCC-115725; genus AP-15. The sequence goes on along the minus strand of VAZT01000337.1, from coordinate 444 downwards.
ACCGGAGACGTAGCCCTGCATCCGCGCCCGCTCGACCGGCGTATAGATGTCGCCGATGATCGTCGTGGCGATCGGCTGGATGGCGCCCGCGCCGATCCCTTGAATCGCCCGGAACCAAACCAACGCCCCCATGCTCCAGGCGCAGCCGCACAACAGGGAGCCGACCAGAAACACACTGGTGCCGGCAAAGAACACCCGCTTGCGGCCGTAGAGGTCGGCGAGGCGCCCATAGATCGGGATCGTCACCGCCTGGGCCAGCAGAAATGCGGCAAACGCCCAGCTGAAGAGGCGAAACCCGCCGAGGTCGGCGACGATCGTCGGCATCGCGGTGGCCACGATATAGCTGTCCGTCGCCACCATGAAGATCGCCAGCATGACCCCGGTCATGACGAGCCGGCGGATGGTTCGGGCTTCGGCGCTTTGTTCCGTCGCAAATTCGCGGGT
>VAZT01000336.1 GCA_005884825.1 Alphaproteobacteria bacterium | reverse complement strand
GGCACCTCCAGCGGCATCTCCGAAACCGCGAGCGGCTGCAGCCTGCGCCACAGCCGCTGCAACTCCGCCTGTTTGATGCCGGTGCCGCATAGATCAGCCGCCCGCCGGAATCGTAATAGCCGAGCAGCAAGGCGTCGAGATATGGCCGCGTGCCTTCAGGATCGGTCCAGCCGACTACGAGGGCAAACCAAACCCAGCAAACTCTGCGGGCTTTCAGGCCCCGGCTGATCCGACCGCTTCTCGAGACTCGGAGCGAATGGCCGTTGACTCTGGAGCATTGTTCGAAGTGTGACGTGTGACCTCCTGTAAACTGCCGCAGCAGGCTGATGCCGACCAGCAATTCCGGAATGGGACAGGGGCGGCAGTTCGGCACAACGCACGACCGCTTCAGCACTGCTTCAATAAGCAGACCGTCTGCCAGCGCGAGTGACGCGCCTCTTAAGGGCCATCAGGAGACATTTCCGATCAGAAACCGCTCGCCGCCATGCTGGTCATACGCGCATTGGCGACGGCTATGTCGAGCCCGGCACGTTCGGCGCTGTTGTCGGCGTACGGCCTTGCGGCAAGGGCCTCTCCGGCACTGGCTCCAAGTTGGTGGCCGCAATACCTCCACCGCCTCGCGACCGAGCGAGTCCCAGAGTTCATGTTCAGCGTTGATCCCCGTTTCTCACGGAAACGGCGTCCATCGCATCGAGATGCCCCCTAAGAAACGTCTTATATACCATCCAGTTAGAGCTGCTTCCACACCAGCACCATTCGATCTCGCGTATAAGCGATGTCAGATGAGCCTGACGCTCTTCTTTATGACGCCGCCAAAGGTCCGTCTCGTTCTCAGACGCGTGCAACGCATCAGACAGCCCATTCGCCATCCCCTGGGAGGACAGCGAGTCTCGCGCCAGCGCGGCGTCGCCGACGCGGATCGGATGATGCGGCCCCTCGCTCCATTGGACCGAGGCGATACCACTCCGCCCCGCCGCCATTGTTTCGGGCGACGGCAGACCGGTCAGGATCCAACCTAGACCCAGCTGGCGCAATTTGCGCACCACTGCCGCGCTATGAAACCGTTTCGGCGCGACGATACCGAACGTAAGCGAGGCAGGGGTACCCAGCCGATAGACGTATCCGTCCGGCATCGCCGCGAGTTGAAACGCGCGCGCCGCGCGGGAGAATTGTCCCGTCGCGGTAATGGTCCGCGCCACGAAGGGTTCGGTGGGCCGTACGCGGCGGACCGCGGAGACTGCGGTGCGCCCGGACGCGTCGATCACCCGAGCCGCCGTCCGCGAGGCATGCGGATCGAGCGTGTGAACGATCGTCACCGCCGGCGAACGCAGCACCTCTCGGCGCAGTGCGAGATCGAGTTCCGGCCGCATCACATGCGCCATGGCGCGGGTCCTCAGAACCACTGGATCACGGTTCTCCCAGCTCGCTATTCGCGTGTCCTGAAGCTCTGTGACCCCGATTTCCGCCGGATGAACGCCGAACTCCAATAGCAGCGCCAGCAACGGCGCCGGCACGGAGTCCACCCGCGACTGGCCCTGGGTATTACGCGCCGCGTAGAGGATGACCGGACCGGTTCGCGCGGCCGCGAGGGCGGCCATGCACCCGACCGGACCGGCGCCCAACACCACGGTTGCCCCGCGCAGATCCGCCACAGAAGTGGCCTCATGCCATGGGGTCGGGAGCCGGCGGTGCGACCGGCGCGAAACGAGGATCGGGCACCGGATCGAATACCGCCAAAAATCCCTGGTTCGCCACCGTGTCCAGCGCGCCCTCAATGCCGTCAGCGCCCAACATCGACGCGCGCGCGGCGTTGAGCAGCGGGGCGCCGCGGGGCATGCCCATGGCATAGGCCTGGAACAGCGCATCCAGCAACGCTCGATAGCGTTGCTGCAAGGTGGCGTGCGGCCCGCTGCCCGCGGGCGGCGGCTGGAGATTGACGGCACGCAGATATTCGGCCGGCGCGTGGCGGGTCAACCAGTCTTTGACGAACCGGAAGGTCCGCCAGTGCTCCTCGCCCTCCGCCATCACCGTGCGCAAAGTGAACTGCTGCTCATCAGTGCGTGCCATCGCCTCGACCGTCACCAGGATTCGGGCATAGACGCTGTCGACCGACATGGAGGGGGCCTCGATCCCGATGAAATCGTCCAGCGCCTCGGCTGACGCGGCTCGGAGCCGCAACGGACGCGTGGTGCCGGGATCGTTTCCGGGCAACAGCGTGGCGACGCCCAGGGCTGGCGTGAAACCGGGTGGTGGCTGGAAATGCGCCAGGACGTCGTTCACCGCACGCAGATGCCGCATCTCGCCGATCGCCACGCGTCGCATCTCGTCGAATGCCGCCAGCAGGTCGCCGCGCAGATCCGCCGGGGTGGTATTGTCCGGACGGCGTATAGACCAGGCCGCCGTCAGATATTCCAGCATGACGCCCAGTTCAACGCCGGCCGCGTAGCGGAGCCAGGTGAGCAAGGTGGCGATGTCAGGTAACGGTCGCGCCCGCAGCTCCGGCGGCACGTAAGGCGCCAGCCGCTCCCGACGCTCCAGCACGAAATTGAGTTGTTGCCAGTCCCTATTGATCTGATGGTGTTCCATCTCCGCGACGTCTCTGGCGCCGCGCGCAGTGGCGACGGGCGGTCCCGCGACCGAGCGGTTCCGGCGCTCCCATGGCGTCTCTTTATTGAACATATCTGCCTGATCGGCCGGCCCATCGGCGGGCAATGGCGGCAGCGCGATGTCGGGATGATTGGAAGCCCAGTAGAAACAGGCGCAGTCGCGAAAGTCGTGCGTCCAGGGGCTACATAGAGATTGCGTCAGTTCGCCAGGCTGAAAAATTCTGGCCAGCGCCCCGCTGTCATCCAGATACCGTGCGCGCCGCCCGCTCAGGGCCACCTCGTCCACACCGGGCACCGGTGGCACTAGCGTCAGTCGAAGCGTGACCGGACTGTTCTCTACCAGCAGCCGCGCGGCGGTCCAGGCATCAGCGGGCAGGCGGTTATCGCCGGTACTGGTGGACGACGGTATCGGAAGAGTCAAGGACCGCTGACCCAGGAGTCCGAAGTCGCCATCCATCTGGCTCACGGTCCACTGCTCCCCTGGGCCCAGACCGTCCGCGACCTTACGGTAGGCGTCTGCCTGGTCAGACGTGATCGTGGCGGCCGCCGCTGCGGCATTGACCGCGGCGCTATCGACCGAAACCACGAAAATCGCCGCCCGGCCGTTGCTATCGGCGCCGAACTCCACCTCCAGGAACGGGAAGAAGCGGCGCTCCAGATTGCGCATGTCAAATTCCAGACCCGGGAAGCAGTTGCCCACGCCCGACTCGAGCCGAGTCGAGATGGGATTGCCCGCAGTCACGCGAGTGGCCGCCTCCGGCGTTTGACCGCGCCGCAACGCGGCGACGTTACGAGGCAGAAGTTTTGCGCTGATCGATCCACTCATCACGCGGCTCCTTTTGAGCGCTGGACAGAGGGAATGGGGAGAGCTCGCAATAGGCGCGCAGACAGAAATCGAGCCACGCGCGGATGAAGTCGCAGGACGCCTCAGTGCGCCCGCGCATCTCCTGGTGACAGGCGCCGGAGCACAGATACCGCGCCCAACACGCGCCACAGCTCTCCTGCGCGTGCACGTGACGGCTGAGCAGGAAGGCGCGGCGCCGGTCCGCGTCGAGCCCGGTGTTGTCACCCAGCCGAAATCGGTCGTCGCCGACCGCGCGATGACAGGCGTACCAGCGTCCATCGGCGGCGACCGAGAAATAACCACCGCCGGCGCCGCACGGATACGGCGAGGCGGCCCCGCGATGCAGTTGCTTCAAGGCCACTGCCAGGTTGGTCAGGCGGATCGGCAGCCCGGTGCGCGCCCGGTCGAGTTCGATGTTCGCCGCTTCCGTCATGCGGGCGAAGTAAATCGGCCAGTCCGGGTCGCGCAGCGCAGAACCGGCGTTCGCCGCCACTCTTAGCGGCGAAACGCCTACCTCTGGGAAGCCCAACGCGGTGATCGCCTCGATCCGGCCCGCGATATCGAGATCATCTCTCGTCACG
>VAZT01000335.1 GCA_005884825.1 Alphaproteobacteria bacterium | reverse complement strand
CCGCCTACAACATCACCAAGGCCGGGGTGAAGGTATTGACCGAGGGGCTGGCATATGCGCTGCGCAACGTCGCGGGCTGCCGGGTCACCGCGCATCTCCTGGTGCCGGGCTCGACCTTTACCGGCATGACCGCGCGCGGCCGTACCGAGAAGCCGCCCGGCGCCTGGACGCCGGAGCAGGTCGTCCACTTCATGCTCGCAGCGATGGCGGCGGGCGATTTCTACATCATCTGCCCCGACAACGACGTGACCCGCGACATCGACAACCGCCGAATCTTGTGGGCGGCCGAGGACCTCATCCGCAACCGCCCGGCGCTGTCGCGCTGGCATCCGGATTACGCCGACGAGTTCGCCAAATTTCTGACCCTGGAAGCGCCGTTTCGGCGCTGACCGATGAAGGAGGTTCTATGACCGAATTGCCAAAGCGCGAACTCGGGCGCACCGGTCTCGAGGTAACGATGCTCGGCTACGGCGCGATGGAGCTGCGCGGCGCGCCGCGCGCCCGCGACATCAGTGAAGCCCAAGCCGAAACGATCCTCAACGCAGTGCTCGATTCCGGGATCAACTACATTGACACGTCGATCGATTACGGGCTCAGCGAGGAGCGCATCGGCCGCTACATCGGGCATCGGCGCGATGAGTATTATCTCGCCAGCAAATGCGGCTGCCTGGTCGGCGCGCCGCCGGCGCCGCGCGGCGACCGCAGTCCGCATGTGTTCACGCCGGAGAACATTATCGCCGGGGTCGAGCAGAGCTTGCGTCGCATGCAGACCGATCATCTCGATGTGGTGCAGTTCCACAGCTCGCCATCGCAGCGGACGCTTCAGGACAATGGCGCGGTCGATGCTCTGCTTAAACTGAAGGACGCCGGCAAGGTGCGGTTCATCGGGATGTCCGGCACCTTTCCTAACCTGAAAGATCACATCGCGATGGGCATCTTCGATGTTTTTCAGATTCCCTATTCGGCCGTCGAGCGGGAGCACGAGGCGGCGATTACGGCGGCGTCCCAAGCCGGAGCGGGCATCGTCATTCGCGGCGGCGCGGCGAAGGGCGCGCCGGCGCCGGGCAAGCAGGCCGGGATGCAATGGGACCGCTGGGCGCAGGCCGGCCTCGACGATCAGTTGCAGGGGATGGCCCCGGTCGAATTCGTCCTGCGCTTTACCTTCTCGCACCCGGACATGGACACGACGATCGTCGGTACCGTGAACCCGTCGCATCTCCACGCCAATCTGGCTGCACTACGTGACGGGCCGCTGCCGCCGGACCTTCACGCCGAGGCAAAGCGCCGTCTCGCCGCCGCTGGCCTCGCGCCGCAGGCCATGTAGGGAGCTGCGCCGATGAGCTTCAAGATCCTGCTGCTGACACCCGATGCCGACCCCTCTTGGCCCGCGAAAATCCGGCGCGCAGTACCTGGCGTCGTCGTTAACACGTACAGCGATCCGCAGGACGCCCTCGACGACATCGCCGATGCCGACGCCGCCTACGGCACGGTGCCGCCCGAGCTGCTCGCCCGCGCCAGGAAGCTGCGCTGGATCTGTGCGGCCCGTGCCGGGCTCGGCGGCGCCTGGTTCTACGACGCGCTGGTCAACAGCGACGTCCTCGTCACCAACATGCGCGGCAGCTACAACGAGCACCTCGCCGCCCATGCCGTCGCGTTCCTCCTCGCCTTCGCCCGCCGCTTCGATCACTACCTGCCACAAAAGCGCTGGCAGCGAGGCCCGCAAATGATCGATCTGCCGGAGCAGACCGTGTTGATCGTTGGGGTCGGCGGCGCCGGCGGCGAGGCCAGTAAGCTTTGCGCCGCGCTCGCCATGCGGGTGCTCGGCATCGACCCGCGGGTGACCGAACTGCCGCCCGGGATGAGCGATCTGGCAACCCCCGAGCGGCTGGGGGAGCGCTTGGGCGAAGCCGATTTCGTGATCCTGACGACACCCGAGACGCCGGACACCGTAGGCATGTTCGATGCGCGGCTGTTCGCGCGGATGAAGCGCGGTGCGCATTTTATCAACATTGCCCGCGGCCGCTGCGTCGTGACCGACGATCTCGTTGCGGCTCTCCGCAGCGGCCACCTCGCCGGCGCCGGCCTCGACGTCGCGGACCCCGAGCCATTGCCGCCCGATCACCCGCTGTGGAGCATGCCGAACGTGCTGATCACCCCGCATGTTGCGATCTACGGCACCCCCTACCGCGACAAATGGGAGGCGATGCTGATCGAAAACTGCCGCCGCTTTGCCGCCGGGCAACCGTTGCTCAATATCGTCGACAAGGAGAAATGGTTCTGATGCGGTTGATCCATCTTCCTTCAAATTTCGTCATCGCCAGGCGGCCCGGGTGAGCCATGGATTACGTGAAGCTCGGCCGC
>VAZT01000028.1 GCA_005884825.1 Alphaproteobacteria bacterium | reverse complement strand
AAATTACGCACAAATCGATCTCCCAAAAGTGTGGAGATCGTGGTGCGCCGCGCCGCCCCTCAGAACGTGCGGTCACCGCACCGCTGCACCGCTTACCTCTGAGCAGCTCTCCAGGGAGGAGTAGCGGCGCCGCGGCATGTGAAGTAGAGCCTGCCCGTCGACAAATGAGGCCGTCCGGATTACAAAAAAAGACTAATACTCGTCCTCGAAGCACAGGCTTGCTATGTCCCTGCGCTTACCATAGTCAAGCTCGCGGAGACATATCGACGAAAGGCGAAAAGGAGCACAATGGGCGGCAGGACATAAATGATTCCGGCGGCCATCATTGCGTTCCATTCTGCATCAACATCAGCGAACAACTGACCCTGCGTCATCGAAACCGTCATATTTCGTAGCGAGAGCAGCACCGCCTGATACAAATAGTCGTTCCAGGCTAACAGCAAAGCATAGATAGCGACAACCGCGAGCGCCGGGACCATCAGCGGCAAATAGATGCCTAGATAAATCTGAATCGGCGACGCCCCGTCAATACGGGCGGCGTCGTCCAATTCAAGCGGTATCAATCTTCCGTATAGCTGCAAAATTAGGATTGCGAACGGGGTAGCAAACGTAACCTGTGCGGCGATTACGGCCCAAAGATTATCGTATAACCCGTAGGCGTGCATGATCAGGTAGTAGGGGACGATCAGAAAGGATGCGGGGATCACGTAGGTCAACAGCGCAACATTCGTGAGCAGCGACCCCCTGCTCAGCCAAAGCCGGCTCACCGCAAAGCTCGCCAGAGACCCGATCAGCACGGTCAAAACCATCGTGAATGAACCGATGAACAGGCTATTCCCGAAAAGTTGCCAGAAATTCTCGAGATATCGCGCCTCTTGCGTCACAACATCCCAAAAGCTGCTAAGTGACGGCTCCGGAGGCCAGATATTGCCTGCGAACTCGATTTCTCCTTCTTCGGGATCAAGCGCGATCAGCAGCATGTTGTAGATCGGCAACAGCGACCAGATCAGGAGGGTCAGACCAAGCATCGCCGATCCTGCCTTGGTCAGAACTCGTCGCCCTTGGTAGCGCAGTCGCCCCCTCGCAGATTGCAGGAAAGCCACCGCGATGCTCATAGGCGAACCTCGCTGGTCTGAAATCGGCGCATCAGCACGATCACGACCGGCACCAACACAGGGAGAGCAGACATCACGGCGGCCACTCCGAGTGCGGGTCTCGCGGTATCAAATGCGTAATGAAAGCCGAGCGTGGCCAGCACGTCGCTGAATCCCGCTGGCCCACCACCTGAGACAACAAAGACAGTCGTAAAATCGCCCAGGGTCCAGAGCGTAGAGAGCAGCGTGCACACAAGGTAAAGATTGGCCAGGATTGGGAAGGTGACATGGACGAAGCGACGGGTGGCGGTCGCTCCGTCAATTTCCGCAGCGTCATAGATGTTGCGCGGGATGGTCATTCGGGCGGCGAGGAAGATCACGGTCCAGAACGGCATCCATTTCCATATGTAAGCGACAAGATTTGCCCCGACGGCGAGCCAGCGATCATTGAACCAAATAGGGCCGTCGATGTCGAACCACGCCGATAATAGACCGTTTACCAATCCTTGTTGTTGCAACATCCAGTGGAACGAGATGCAGACTTGCGCTGCGGCGATCAGCCAGGGCAATACATAGATTGCCAAAAGAGGTTTGATCCACCAGTCGCGGCGCAGGAAGAAGCCGGACAGGAGCAATGCCAAGAACATCTTGATGTTGACGCCGAGGCCGACGAACAGCAGGGTATTGACAACCGTCGGCAGGTAAAACGGGTCTGCAATCAGGTCGGCGTAGAGCGAGGAGTTGCTGGCCATCCACAGCGCATAGCCAAACGGATAGACGAAGAAGACTAAAAACACCGCCGCGTAGGGTGCCACGAAGGCGATGGCCCACCTGAAATCCGAGCGGCGCAGATGCCCGCGTCCAGGTGGTCCGCCTGACTCTCTGGCCGACCGGGGCGGCGCCACTGCGAGAAGCTGTTCCGTGCTCATGCCAAGCTCTTTCGTCGCCTGTCGGCTCCGACGACGAGCCGACGATACAGCGGACGGGCATGGCGGGCGAGTAAGCGTCTACCCCGGCCCCCCGATTCCTCAGTTTCTGCTCGAAACGCCTGATCGAACAGATAGACCGAATCGTGCAGGCGTGGTGATCCGGTGCGACTCACCCTCGCCGTGCCATAAAAGTCTAGCCGGGCCCTCTCACTTCAGATGTCCGGTGAGATGCTTGTTCATCTCGAACATTGTCACCTTGTCCGTGCCGAAGACTTTCGTGAGCTTGTCGTCCGCCAGGATCTCGCGGCGGTTCTCCGGGTTCTGCAGGTTGTGCGAGCGGATGTACTCCCAGATTTTGCTCACCACCTCGCCCCGGGAGAGGGGGTTCGTGCCCACCACCGCAGCCAGTTCCTCCGATGGTTGTAGCGGCTTCTGCAGCGCATTCGGTTTGCCTTCGCTGGCCTTGCTCTTTGATGTT
>VAZT01000027.1 GCA_005884825.1 Alphaproteobacteria bacterium | reverse complement strand
TGCAAGGCTTGATCAAATTGTTCGGGGATTGGTCGAGGGCCGCAGCACTCCAGGGATCGTGGTGCTGATCCTTGAGAACGGCCAACCGGTCTACAGTCGCAACGTCGGCGTTCGCGAGGTCGGGAGCGACGCGTTAATCGGCGAGAGCGACATGTTCCGCCTCGCCTCAATGACGAAGGCCGTCACCTCGGTGGCAGCGATGATCCTTATCGAGGAGGGCAAGATCGGCCTGAACGATCCAGTCAGTCGTTTCCTTCCCGAGTTCGCCAAACTGCGCGTGCGTGGGCCTGACGGCACCGAGGCTCCTGCGAGCAGACCTCCGACGATCCGTGAACTGCTGACCCATACCGCTGGGTTCTCCTATAACTTCATAAATAATCCCCGACTCATCGACGCATATCGCGAAGCGCGCGTGACCGACGGGATAGACCAGCCCGAGGTGTCCACGGCTGAAGCAATGCGGCGTCTCGCCTCCGTTCCGCTCGGCTATCAGCCTGGTACGGGCTGGGAATACTCGCTCGCCACTGACGTGCTCGGGGCCATCATAGAGAAAGTTACGGGAGCCAGTCTTGGAGCATTTGTGACCGAGCGCATTGCAAGGCCCCTGATCATCCAGAACTTTGTGTTCAACGCCCCCGAGAATATCCGCTCAAAGTTCGTGCAGGTGACGCGACCCGCACAGGTCACGGGCGCACTTGGCACAGGCTATGTCCCGGTCGTGGGGCCTGAGGCTGTGCCGTTTCCTCCCACCAAGGGCACTGCCAATCTCGACCCGAACCGTGCCTTCTCTCCGACCGCCTATAACTCCGGGGGTGCCGGCATGAGCGGCACAGTTGGGGATTATGCTCGGTTCCTTCAGATGCTACTGAACGAGGGCGAGCTTGAGGGCGTCCGAGTGCTCCGCGCGGACACGGTCCGGCAGATGACGCAGAACGCGACCGGCAATATGCCGACGCTTCGCGGGCCGGGTTGGGGTTACACGCTGGGCTTTGGGATACTGATCGATCCGGCTGCGGCCAAGAGCCGGCTTCCCGCCGGCAGCTATGGCTGGGGCGGCATCTATGGCACGCAGTTTTGGGTCGATCCGACAAACCGCGTCGTCGGCCTGGTCATGACCCAGACGGCTATCATTGGCTCCGGCGCGATTTCGAATCCCATCCGGGAAGCGTTTTATACGGTGGATTGAGGTTCGACCCAGCACTTGATGGAGTTGCGGGGCTAGCGAGTTCCGTGACGGGCCGGCAAGGAACTCACTCGCTACCATTGTGAGCCAAGCTGATGCGTTGTTAGCCGATGTCTCAAATGGGTCAGGGGCGGCGGTCCTGCACTTGAGCGAGCGCGTCAGCTCCACCCCAGCGAGCCGACGATCCTCCGGCTCAATCGACGGTCTCCCAGAGCCACAACCGGTCATCAGCTTTAGACGCCCGAGGAGCCTTCCCGGAACGGCGATCCTGGCGTTCAAACCACACGAAAACCCGGTGAATGTCGGATAAGAGCACCACTCGACCTTCGGCGAAGAAACCCGTTATCGCTAAAGCAGCCATCCGCGAAGAGAACGGTCGATCAGCGAGGAACCGTTTCGTCGTGCGCGGCAACGTTGGACCCGCAGCTGGCCCTTAAAGAATGGCTTCCGAGGTAATCACATCAGCGAGCAAGCCGAGGGGGTTCCTCGCGACGCCGAGCTATTTACGCCTGTGGTTTGCCGGCGGGATCGGCAATGCGATGCGCTGGCTCGAGCTGCTGGTTGCCGGGATCTTCACTTACGAGGTCACCCAATCGACCGTCTTGGTCGCTTTGGTAACGGTTGCTCGCAGCTTGCCGATGCTGTTCATCGGTACGATCGCCGGTGTGGTCGGCGAGGCGCTGAATCGCAAGCGATTGCTGTTGACGCAGCTTTTCGTCATGGCCGTGAGCTCGGCGGTGCTGTGCGCGCTCGCGCTCTCCGGGCAAATCCGGGTCTGGCATATTGCCGTTGGCGGCATCGCCGCAGGTATCGTGTGGGCGATGGAGCTCGCCGTGCGTCGACGCATGATCGGGGAGGTTGTCAGGCCCGATCAGGTCGCTCCGGCCGTCGCATTCGATTCGCTAACCAACAGCTTTGCCAGGGTATTAGGGCCGCTGGCCGGAGGCGCCGCCTATCAGACAATAGGTTTGGGCGGTGCTTATTTTCTGTCTGCAGCTCTCTACCTCGCGGCCGTTCTCGCCGTCAGTGGCCTTGATTTCCGCCAGGAGCCTCGGAAGCTGCGGTTTGGCCGAATTGCTATCGACATTGCCGAAGCGGTCGCGGTGGCGCGCGCCAACCCTGCGATACTCGCCGTCGTGCTGGTATCGATCATCATGAACATGTTTGCGTTCTCCTATTCCGCGCTGATCGCACCGATTGGGCTCGATGTGTATCGCGTCTCGCCCATCCTGGTTGGCGCGCTCGCTGCAGCCGAGCCGCTCGGCGCCATCGCGATCGGCATCCCGCTATCCATTGGGTGGATACGCCTGGATGGACGCCGCGCCCTGCTTCGCGGATCGCTGCTGTTTCTGATGGGCCTGGCGGCGATGGCCCTATCCCCGTGGTACTTGCTCGCCTTTGTGTTGTTGCTAATCGGCGGACTCGGCACCGCCGCCTTCTCGAACATGCAGACGACTTTGATTCTCACCGAAGCGCCACCGGCGACGCGATCACGCGTGATGGGGATCGTGACCATGTGTATCGGGACTGGGCCGGTCGGTGTGATGATGATCGGCATCCTGTCGGGACAAGTCGGGCCCCCGGCGGCGATCCTAATCATGGCCGGCCTAGGCATCAGCGGATTGGGCATCGTCTGGAGGAAACTGATCAAAGTGCCGGCCGGCCGATAGCCGTGGTGCTGACGATTTGCATGCCCACTGGGGACAATCCGGCCTATCATTCCCTAGGGCTTGGCAACCGCGTTCAAGCAAGGGAGAGATCCGATGACCGAGGAACTCCGTGATAAGGCCCGCACGCTCGGGCTCGATCGTCTGACTGACGAACACCTGAAGCAATTTGAGCGCGCGACGACCGGCATGGAGCGTCACCTGCAGCGCCTACCGCGCGGCATGCCGACGGCGCAGGAGCCGGCGCATGTCTACCGGGCGAAGGGGGATACGCCATGAGCGGCGATCTCGCCTATTTGGGGCTCGCTGAGGCCGCCGAGCTTATCAGCGCGAAGAAATTGTCCCCGGTCGAGTATGTGACCGCGTTGCTGGCCCGCATCGAGCACTACGACGCCAACTACAACGCCTTCATTGCATTGACGCCGGAACGGGCATTGACTGCGGCGCGAACGGCCGAGACCGAGATAGCGGCCGGGCGACGGCGCGGGCCGTTCCATGGCATGCCCTATGCGCTGAAGGACATCATCGACGTCGAGGGTCTTGCGACCACGGCGCATTCCAAGATCCTCAAGGGCAACATCGCCCGCCGGCACGCGGTGGTCACGGAGCGGCTGGAAGCGGCCGGTGGGGTACTGCTCGGCAAGCTCTCGACCCATGAATTCGCGATCGGCGGCCCGTCCTTCGACCTGCCCTGGCCGCCGGCACGCAACCCGTGGAACCGCGATCATTTCTGCGGCGGCTCGTCGAGCGGCAGCGGCGCCGGCCTTGCCGCCGGCTTCTTCCCAGCCGCACTCGGCACCGACACCGGCGGCTCGATCCGCAACCCGGCCTCTATGTGCGGCATCACCGGCATGAAGGCGACCTATGGCAGGGTCAGCCGCCGCGGCGTAGCACCGCTCGCCTTCTCCCTCGACCATATCGGGCCGATGACCCGCACGGTGCGCGACAACGCGCTGATGCTCCAAGTCATCGCCGGGCATGATCCGGGTGATCCGGGAAGCGCCGACGAGCCGGTGCCCGACTACGGGGCGCTACTCGGCCAGGACGTCAGAGGCCTGCGGATCGGCGTCATCCGCCATTTCTACACCAAAGATGTCGCCGGCAATCCCGAACAGGTCGAGGCGCTCGATGCCGCGGTCAAACTCCTCGCCGAAGCAGGCGCGGAAATCAGCGAAATCACGCTGCCGGCTCTGCAGGATTTCAGCGCCTGCGGCCAGATCATTCTCGCCGCCGAAGCCTATGCCGTCCACGAGCAGTGGCTCAAGGAGCGGCCTGAGGATTATGGCGCGCGGGCGCGCGAGCGGCTCCTCGCCGGGGCGACGCTCCGCGCTGTCGACTACCTCCAGGCGGTACGCTGGCGCCTCCAGCTTCGCGACCGGGTAGCGGCGGTGTTTGCAGATATTGATGCGGCGATAACCGCCTCGAGCATGGATCCCGCCTGCCGCATCGACGATGATGAGGCGCTCTCCTCGAATTACTGGCGCCAGGCCCGCATGCCGTTCAACGTCACCGGCCAACCCGGGCTAGTCATTCCGGCAGGCTTCAGCAATAGCGGCCTGCCGCTCTCCTTGCAGCT
>VAZT01000026.1 GCA_005884825.1 Alphaproteobacteria bacterium | reverse complement strand
GAGCGAGGCGATGCTGCAGGCCAGACGCTATATCTGCGACACCGAGGGCTCGCGCGCGGCGGAGGTGGAGGCGGAGCCTGGCGGCGTCGTGCCCAGCAGCGGGCGGAGATGCAGGTGAGATCCGACCGCGCGACCGGCGCCGGGGAGCTGGTGAAATTCGGCCAGCCGGTGTGGTACCGCTTCTCCTTCAAGATCGCCGCTGACTGGCCGCAGGACGTCCCGGCGGCCGGACGCCAGCCCTGCCGCACCGTAATCCACCAGATCAAGCAGGATTCCTTCAAGGGCGGGAAGTCGTGCAGCGCCAGCCCCTTCTTCAAGATCGAGGCGCGGCCGCTCGGTGAGCGCATGCGCTTCTTGAGCGATTGCGCGACGAAGTCGCCGATCGTCACGACACCGACAAGATCCACCTGCTGTTCAACAACGCCGGCATCGGCGGCGGCAGCATCATCGCCCACGGCCGCGACGAGTGGGAGAGGACTTTCAACGTGTGCTGGGGCGGCGTCTACAACTGGTGCCGTTCGTGCTCATCTGGGGCCGGAACGACCCGTATCTGCACGTCTTTTCCGCCGAGTTCCTACGCTCGCAGCTCCGGCACGGCGCGGGTCCATGCGCTGGAAGCGGGACACTGGCGGCAGATCGACGCCGCCGAGGAGACTGCACGGATCATGCTGGGGTCGTGAGCGGAATGAAAACCGTCATTCGTGTGGGATTAGCCGCCGTTTTCATGGGGGTGACAATGACAAACAAGCGTACGCACAACCAACCGGCCAGCCGGCGCCGATCACGCGGAGCCTGGCCATAGGGACGCTGGAGCCCGGCACCAATTTGGCAAAGGAGACGTGAGCGAATGGTGGAGCCGTGATCACCCTGACTTCTGCAAGCGCTGCCATAGCCAGATCAGTGCGAGGACAAGCAATGATCCGATAAGCGCCGCAACGATATCTCGCAGGGAAATGGCAATTTTGTCTAGTCCAGGGAAGATTCCGAACAGGCGGAACACCAGGCCGCCGACAAGAGCGCCGACCAGACCGACACCGAGATTGCGGAGAATGCCGAAGCCTTTGCGCTCCCGTGTGATTATCAGTCCGGCCAAGCTTCCCCCAAGCAGGCCGATAATGATCCAAACGACGATGTGATTGATTGACGGCATCAGACTCTCCTGCTTTTGAGCCAAGCCGAGGCCTTCATTTCCTCAGCTTGGTGATGGCCGGATGGTCGCGTGCGATAATCCGTTGTGAACCAGAGGAGACGCAAATGGTTAAGACGATAGTGATCGGCGCTGGCGTGATAGGCGCCTCGGTCGCGTATCGGCTGGCTCAGGCCGGCGCGGCCGTTACGGTGCAATAGTCGCGCATTTCACGGGAGTGATTCATGACGAAGACGAGCAGGAAATTCGTCCACCATTATGCCGGCGTGGCCATCGTTGTCGGGCTTCTCTCCAGCTTCGGCACCTGGACGGCGACGAGATTCGTCACCGCGTCATCGGCCCAGTCCGCGCCGGCCGCCGCCAAGCCGCTCCTCGTCCAACCGCTCGCCGATCTGCCGGGCCGCGAGGTCCGCATCACGCTGCTCGATCGCGCGCCGGGGAGCAGCAGCCCTCCGCACCGGCATCCTGGCCATCACACGTTCGGCTACGTGGTCGAGGGCACCTACGAGTTCGCCATCGACGGCCAGCCCGGCCGCATCCTGAATGCCGGCGAGACGTTCTACGAGCCGCCCACCGCACTCCACTCCGTGTCCCGAAACCCGAGCACGGACAAGCGCACGAAGATCATCGTGTTCATGGTCGCCGATCAGAAAAACCCGAGCACGGTCGCCGAGTGAGCGCCTGCGAACTGCCGGCGCTACCCCCGGCAACGCGCGAGGGACCGAGAGTTTGCAGACTCGCCGCTGGAGGAAGACGGATTCGAACTTGTGGTCCCACTTTCAAAGAGGACAGCGGTTCTGCCATTCGGTTTCCCGGTCGACGGCACCGGCTGCGAGCGTTCTAATCTCCGAAAACGACGATTTCGCGTTCCCGGCAGCCAAGGTAACCTCGCTCGCCAAGGCACGTGCGTCGTGCTGAATGGCTGGTGCATCGAGGCCTGCGTCGGAGGCGTCACAGGTTGGGCGATCGGCGCCGGAGGCGACCCCCGGAAACCGATTAGAGACTGCCCAGCAGATGGCGGCGCACGCGAAAGCCCGCGCCCATCGGACGTTAGACCGTCGCAACGTGGAGGGTCGGGCGGCAGAGGCGGTCCGGAATGATCGGTCGCGATCGTCAGGCCGCCAGGGCTGTGGCACGATCACCGCGATCGACGGATCGGAGCGAGGAGCGAGGAACGTAATGAGCGAGCTATCGGCGGAGCAGACCAGGCTGGCACAGCTCTGGGAAGAGCACATGCGGCACGAGTTCCAAACGTGCAGCACCGAGGACACGCTGGCGACCATGGTCGAGGACGCCTACGTCAACCATGTGCCGGTAATGACCGGCGGGGTGGGCCACGCCGAGTTGCGCCAATTCTACGCCACGCACTTCATCCCGAAGATGCCACCGGACATGGAGATGACGCCGCTGTCACGCACCATCGGGACCGACCAGCTGGTCGACGAAATGGTCGTGCGCTTCACCCATACGGTCGAGATGGACTGGATGCTGCCGGGGATCGCGCCCACCGGAAAGCGGGTCGAGGTCGCGCTGGTTGTCATCGTTCATTTCCGCGACGGCAAGCTCGCTCACGAGCACATCTACTGGGACCAAGCCTCGGTGCTGGCGCAGCTCGGGCTGATCGATGTGGCGACGCTGCCGGTCTGCGGCGCCGATACTGCCCGGAAGGCGCTTGACCCATCGCTCCCGGCCAACGCGCTCATCCGTCGCGCCGCACTGATGTGAGAAGGGCCGATGACCTCAACCGCCATCCCTGTTCTCCGTCACTAGGCGCTCGGCTTGCCGAGCAAGTGCACCGTCGCCGTCGGGTTCAGCTCGCCTCTTGACGCGCGGAGGCCAGAATCCGCGAGACGACGGCGCAAAGGCACTTATCGAATTGAGCGAATAATTCCTGAGGAGACGTTGTCATGGACAGACTAGGCTTGAACGCGGGATTAGCAATCGTAGTGCTCGTGACTGCCACCGCCATAGCTGCTGACCAACACGTAATGGTACAACCGGACGACCTCAAATGGGCGTCTGCGCCGCCGGTGCTCCCGAAAGGAGCGCACATCGCGGTCCTTTATGGCGATCCGGACAAAGCCGAACCATTCGTCTTCCGGCTCAAATTCCCGGCCGGCTACAAGGTGGCGGCTCACATTCACCCCAACGACTATGACCTAACGGTTCTGTCCGGCACCATGTATCTGGGCATGGGTGACAAGTTCGATGCCGCTCGGGGTGATGGTTTGAAAGCCGGTGGTTACCTGCACCTTCCGAAAAACACGCATCATTACGAGTGGAGCACCGAGGACACGGTGATCCAGCTGAGCGGCATCGGACCGGTCGGAATGACGTATCTCGATCCGTCGGATGATCCGCGAAAGAACTAGTCATATATAAGCCGGCTTAAACCTCCGCCGGAGCACTGGCGCTGCCCAAGCGTCCGGCGCGGGAGCCCGTTTCAGGATCGAGCATCTTGGTGCGGAGATTTTTCCGCCTCGCGTATCCAGGATGGCAATCCTTTC
This sequence comes from Alphaproteobacteria bacterium, assembly GCA_005884825.1. Taxonomy (GTDB): domain Bacteria; phylum Pseudomonadota; class Alphaproteobacteria; order ATCC43930; family CGMCC-115725; genus AP-15. The sequence continues at coordinate 190 of VAZT01000026.1, read as the reverse complement.
CGTGCGCGTCACGAGGTCGGCAGCGGCGTCCTCCGATTTCGACCGACTCTCTGCTGGAGGGAGATGGATTCGGACTTCCGGTTCCTAGGGCCAGCCACGAGACCGTCAAACCGCCATGGGAGACGGGACTGCTGTCTCGGAAAAGGGGAGCGGATTTGGTGCGGAACCAAAGGTTCGAATCCATCTCCCT
>VAZT01000025.1 GCA_005884825.1 Alphaproteobacteria bacterium | reverse complement strand
CACCTATGATCTCGAATATGGCACGGACACGATCGAGATCCAGGAGGACGCGATCACGCCGGGCCAGCGCGTCGTTGTGCTCGATGATCTGCTCGCAACCGGAGGAACCATGCAGGCTGCCATCAACCTTGTGCGTCAGCGCGGCGGTGAAGTCACTGCGGCGGCGTGCATTATCGAGCTGTCGTTCTTGAAAGGGCGCAGCCGCATCGACGTGCCGTTCACATCGATGGTCGCTTACGAGAGCTAGTCGGCGGCCATCGCCGGCGCGCAACCCAGGCTGTGTCCGATAATCGCGTAAAGCGGATCGCCGCCGCCGGGCGGCGTCCGGTCGAGACAGCGAATATCGCCCCAATTCCCAGCTTGGACAAAATGTTGGGCAATCAGGCAGAGGTGCCCGGCATCGTCGAGCAGACACCAGCATCCGATAGCGCGCGTCGGCACGCAGCGGTTTGAGAAAGTCACGATCAGCGGCGCGCCCGGCTTCAGCACGCGCCCGGCTTCGCGGATAACCTCGCAAGGTCGCGTCAGATGCTGGACCGCTACGCAGATTGCTGCACCGTCGAATTCGGCGGTGGCGAAAGGCAGGTGCGGATCGCAGTTCAGATCTTGCACGTGCCATTCGTCGAGAAACGGGTTTTCCGCCAGCTCTCTGGAATTGAGACCAACCCCGACGACCCGCGAATAGGGGATTTCCGGCGGCAGATGGCTGACCCAACCCGACATCAGATCCAGAATGGCGCCGCCGGGCGGCAGGACCTCACGGTATAGCTCGGTGACCGCGGCGATCGCGGCCGCGTCGATTTGCCGGGCGCGCGCCAGCTCGTAACCGGCGAACGCGTCGGGTCGCATTTCAAGGTGCGCTGGCGCAGTGATCGGAAGGAGCGCCATATCCCCCGCCTCCAGCCTAGTTTGGCTTCAGATAGGGATGGCTCGAAGGTCAATCCATAGTGAGGTATTCGAAACTCCAAGGTTTTATGCCCGCGCGAGTATTTCTTCGGGCGGTGTGAACAGGAGTTCCAGATCGTGGGCAACCGCCGGATGAGTGATCCGCCCCCGGCAAATGTTCAGACCGTTTCGCAGATGAGGGTCTTCGCGCAGAGCCTGCTGCCAGCCATGATCGGCGAGTGCCAGCACATACGGCAGGGTTGCGTTGTTGAGCGCGACCGTTGAGGTTCGGGCGACCGCCCCTGGCATATTGGTTACACAATAATGAACGACGTCCTCCTCGACATAGGTCGGCGCGGCGTGCGTGGTCGGTCTGCTCGTCTCGAAGCAGCCGCCCTGATCAATTGAAATGTCGACCACCACGGCACCCGGTTTCATCGCCCGGACGAGCGCGCGGCTGACGAGCTTAGGCGCCGCCGCGCCCGGGATCAGCACCGCGCCGATGACGAGATCGGCCGCGCTCACCTCGTGCTCGATGTTCTCCATCGTCGAGAACAGCGTGTGGAGCTGCGCGCCGAATTGCAGGTCGAGCTCGTATAGCCGCGGCAGCGAGCGGTCGATAACCGTGACATAGGCTTCCATTCCCATCGCCATGCGCGCCGCATTGGTCCCCGATACGCCGCCGCCGAGGATCACCACTTTTGCGGCGGGGACGCCCGGAACCCCACCAGGAAGCACGCCGATGCCGCCCTGTTCCTTCTCCAGGCAGTGCGCCCCGACTTGCACGGCCATCCGGCCCGCGACCTCGCTCATCGGCGCGAGAAGCGGCAGGCCACCCCGCGGGTCGGTGACCGTCTCATAGGCAATCGCGATTACGCCCGACCTGACAAGAGCCTCGGCCAGCACTCTGTCCGCCGCCAGGTGCAGGTAAGTGAACAGAACTTGCCCTTCACGCAGCGCCGCCGCTTCCTGTGGCTGAGGTTCTTTGACTTTGACGATCAGTTCGGCAGCCGCGAACACCTCCGTCCTGCCCGGCAAGATGCGGGCCCCGACCGCCTCGTAGGACGCATCCTCGAAACCGATACCGGTTCCCGCGCCGGTCTCGACCACCACTTCGTGACCATGATGCACGATCTCCCGAACACTGCCGGGCGTGAGGCCGACACGGTATTCATGGGTCTTCACCTCCTTCGGGACACCGATCAGCATGGGAAACTCCACTCAACCGGTATCGCCACGGGGCGCGTGAACACCGGCTTCAGGTTTAGGTTGCTTCCGCGACACTCTGTCGCGTTCGGGTAATTAACCGTGTACTCCGTCCGAAACTCGTCGACACTGTCCCGGCGGGTACCGGCCTTCTTGCATAGGTGATAACCATTGGAAACCTTCGTCGAGCTCGCTCTTATTTATCTCGCGGTGGGTGCGGTCCTGTTCGCGTTGATCCCGGGTCAGGCGATGCCCTGTGACTTCCATTGGCGCAATCAGGCGGACGTCTTCCGCGACAGCGTGCCCGAGGTCCTCGCTTGGCCGCTCGCGCTTTGGCGCCTTTGTCGGCAGGGGCGCTTTTTCGATTAACTCTCGGCGAAGCCGAGTTTTCGCACCACTTCGTCGGCCAGCGGCAAGGACGCCGTCAGCCCCGGCGACTCGATGCCGTACAGGTTTACCAGACCCGGCAGACCGTGCGTATCGGGGCCCTGCACGACGAAGTCTGCGGCCGCCTCGGCCGGCCCGCTGATCTTTGGCCGGATGCCGGCATAACCCGGCTGCAGCGCGCCATCGGGCAAACCGGGCCAGTAGGTGCGGATTGCGGCATAGAACACCTCGCCGCGAGACGGCTCGACCGTATAATCGATCGAAGAGATCCATTCCACATCGGGCCCGAACCGCGCCTGCCCTGCCAGGTCCAGCGTGATGTGCACGCCGAGCCCGCCCGCCACCGGGACGGGGTAGATGAGCCGGCGAAACGGCGCGGGCCCGCTCAGCGTGAAATAGACCCCGCGACAGAAATATGCCGGCGGGATTGTGTTCGGCGGGATCCCCTCGATCATCCTTGCGAGAGCCGGCGCGTGCAGCCCGGCGGCGTTGACCAGAAGCCGGCAGCGGATCCCGGTCGGCTCATCGCCGCCGATCGCCAGCTCGAAACTGTCATCGCACACCCTGCCGGAGAGGACTGGGGTACGCAGCACGACGATTGCACCGGCGGCCTCTGCCTCGCCCTGATAGGCCAGCATCAGCGCATGGCTGTCGATAATGCCGGTCGAGGGCGACAGCAACGCCGCCACGCAATTGAGGGCGGGTTCGAGCCGCCGCGCCTGGGTCCGATCCAGCCATTCGAGATCGTCGACCCCATTGCCGCGGGCCGTCGAGGCGATCTTCTCCAGACCGCCCATCTCCGCCCCGCTGGTGGCGACAATCAGCTTGCCCAGCCGGGCATGCGGCACCCCGTGCTCGCGGCAATAGCTGTAGAGCCGATGG
>VAZT01000024.1 GCA_005884825.1 Alphaproteobacteria bacterium | reverse complement strand
CGCCAGCCGTTGTAAATGCTGTTGACCATGATCGTTAGCGCTTTGACCCAGGGCTGCATGCACGTGCCGCCGCGCGGGTAAAAGATCACCGGCCGGACGGCGTCCTCCGCCAGCCGCTTTTCAATTTCCCAAACCAGCTTTTTTCGCTTGCCCGGATCGGCTTCCATGGATTGCCGGTCGACCAGCTTGTCGACCTCAGGATTGCAATACCCCGAGTAGTTGCGTTCCGAGCCGCAAACATAGCTCTCGTAGAATGCCTGGTCGGGGTCGTCGACACCGGCCTCGGTCACCTGCAGCGCAACCGTGAAGTCCTTCCGCATGACCCGGGGATACCATTGTGTCGTATCGACCACATCGAGCTCGGCATCGATGTAGATCTCTTTGAGCTGCGAGATCAGCAGCACGGCCGGGTCGCGCCAGCTCGGTATATTGCGGGTCGATACTTTTGTCTGGAGCCGCTTGTTCGGTCCGTAGCCGAGCTTTTCCATGATCTTACGCGCTTCGGCCCGGTTCTTTTCGACATCGGGATCATAGCCCGGCAATGTCTGGAGCACCTCCTGCGGCATCCCCCAAACGCCCTCGGGCGGCGGCAGCATGACACCTCCGACATCTCCCTGCCCGTCGGTGATAATGTCGATGAACGCCTTGCGGTCGAGGCTCAACGCCATTGCCCGGCGCAAATCGATATTGTCGAAGGGCGGCTTCGCGGGGTTGATGATCATTGTCCGGTTGACGTTCGTGGACGTCACCTCGCAGATCGCTTGCGGCGCTTGAGCAGCGAAATCCTTCAATGTCGGTATTGTGACGCCATAAGGCGAATTGACGTCGAATTTGCCGGCGAAGAAGGCGAGGTTCCGCGGCGCGATTTCCCGCATGATCGTGTATTCAATGCCGTCGAGATATGGCCGTCCCGGTTTCCAATAATCGGGATTGCGGACCAGCTTGATCGACTCGTTTGGCTTGAAATCCACGAACTTGAAAGGGCCGGTGCCGATCGGGCGCTGCCGCATCTGCGCCGGCGGAACATGGCAGGGATAGACCGGCGACCACCCCGACGCCAACAACGTGAGCAGCCAAGGCTGCGGCCGTTTCAGATGAAAGGTGACCTCGTAATCGCCATTGGCGGTCACTTCCCGCAGATTACTGTACCAGGATTTGCGCGGGTTGACGCGCAGCTTTTCGCTCGCCTTGCCGGTCAGAAGATCCCAGGTGCACTTGACGTCGGCGGCAGTGAACGGCTTGCCGTCGTGCCATTTGACGCCCTGGCGCAGCGGGAAAATCAGCTCGGTGCCTTCCTCGTTCCACGACCAGCGGGTCGCCAGATCCGGGACAATCGATTGCAGACTGGCTTGCGCCACGTCCTGCTTGTACATGACCAAGTTGTTGAAGACATGCATCATCGGCTGCTCGGCGGCCCGCGTCGATTCCTCGAGTATCGACATGCTCGCTGGGCTATCGAAATGCGACAGCCTGAGAATCCCGCCGCTTTTTTGCGCCTCGGCCGGCCCGGCAGCCGCCGCTGCCATCAGCAGTCCGCCCGCAGCGATTACATTTCGAACCTTTCCGGCCATTAGCGCTTTACCTCCCGATGCACCCGCTGAGATGTGGCTGACGGATACCACGGATCGGGCGGAAAGCGATATTCAGGCGGACTGCGGTAGTCCGAGATCCCTGGATCCGACAGCGCTGCCGGGTCGGAACCGGCAGCGCTGTTGGCTTGGCAACGGAAAGTCCTACAGAACCATTGATTTCTCGCGGTGGACCTCGCCGAGCAGATTGGACTTCCGCCGCTCATCGAGGGCGGCGCGAAGCTTCGGGAATTCGACCTGTTCTTCTTCACGCGCGTGCTCCGCGAGGATCCGCCGGAGCTCGCGGATGCCCTCGATCCAGCTCGGATCGTCCTTCGCCTTATGCTCGAGTTCGAAGAGCCGCACCTTGATGTCGGCATGCTCTCGGTAAAGCTTCTTGGCCTCCTCTGCACGATGCGCGTCGTCGTGCAGCATCGGATAGACGATGTCCTCCTCGGCGAGGGCATGCGCCGTCAGCATGCGCTTGACCTGAAACAGCATGGCGCCCCGGCGCATTGTCGCAGACTTATCCGTCGCTTCGATCTGCTCCAATAGCGCGAGCACCTTGCGGTGATCCTGCGCGAGCGCCTCGAACGGGTCGGTTCCCGCCATGCTCCGCAGGGAACCGATCGCCCGCCCGGCAAAGGGCGGGGCGATCCGGCTGGCCGTCAGCATCAGCAATGCTCCGGCACCGAAGCTGATGGCGGTGCGCGCCGACAACCACCCTGACTCGTTATTCGACCCCCAGCTCTGCTGATATGGCATTCTCGTCCTCCATTGTCCGAACGAGTGGTCAACAGAAGCTGGCCCGGCTGCGCTCCATAATTGTCCAGACAGTTGGGTTTGGCACTGAGGTCGACAATTACTGGTCGAGCCAGATGTCTTCCATGCGCCAGCCGTTGTAGATGCTGTTGACCATGACGGTCAGTCCTTTGACCTTGGGGTCCCAGCAGATCCCGCCGCGGTTGAAATAGATCAGCGGCTTGGCGTCGTCCTCGGTCAGCCGCCGCTCGATCTCCCAGACGAGCCGCTTGCGCTTTTCCTGGTCCGCTTCGATCGATTGCTGCTCGATCATCCGGTCGATTTCGGGGTTGCAATAGCCATTGTAATTGCCGACCCCGCCGCACGCGTAATTTTCGTAGAGCATCGCATCAGGGTCGTCGACAAGCGTGCCGGTCAGGTTGAGCGCGACGGCATAGTCCTTGCGCTGCACCTTGGGATACCACTGCGCCGTATCGATCGGCTCGAGCTCGCCGTCGATGTAGATCTCCTTCAGCTGGTCGATCAGGATCACCGCCGGGTCGCGATAGGGCGGCACATCGCGCGTGGTGACCTTGATGTGCATCCGCTTATCGGGCCCGTAGCC
>VAZT01000023.1 GCA_005884825.1 Alphaproteobacteria bacterium | reverse complement strand
CGAATGCGCAGGATGAAGAGGCGCGCATCGGGCACAATCGACTCAGCCTCGGCGACGCGCAGACCAGCGGCCTTCCCACCCGGCTGCACCCTGTAGGCGCGCAACGCCCAGCGGGTCCAGGCCGTGCCCGGACCGCCCACCTGCTTCTTGCCGCCCCCATGCTTCTCCTCGTAGTCCTTGCACGCGGCGACGAGATCGATGCCCAGTAGCTTCGGGCCGACGATGGCGATGACGATTGCCGAGCCCATGGTGCCGAACATGTAGGTCACGGCGTAAGCGATCGGCATGTTGTTGAGAAGAGCCTTGGCTTGATCGGGGGGAAGCCCCAGCCGGTTGATGGCGTCGGTCGAGAGCCCCATCGCGGCAGAGATCGTCTGCGAACCCGAGTAGAGTCCGGCCGCGTAGCCGAGATCGTAGCCGGCGAGCTTTGCGACTACCACGCAGGCGACCAGGCTGAATATGCACTGCACCACAGAGAAGATCGCCTGCGGCAGGCCACTGCTGGCAATCCCGCGCACGAACTGCGGCCCGACGGCGTAGCCGACGGCGAACAGGAACATGAGGAACGAAAACGCTTTGAGCGGCTGGTTGACCGTGATCCCGATCTGCCCGATCACGACGGCGGCGATCAGGGTGGCGGTCACCGACCCGAGGCCGATCCCCTTGTAGGTGAATTTGCCGAAGTAGTAACCTAAGGCGAGCGCGAGAAAAATCGCGATTTCCGGGTAGGTCTTAAGCGTCGTGAAGAACCAGTCGATCATACTGTCACCTTTCTGCGGTGGTGGTTAGGACTTCTTTTGCGCGAGCTGTGCACGAGCCCGCCGCGACGGGAGGCTGATCCATTCTTGCGACGGGAGCCTGATCCATTCTTCCTTACATTCGTGCCGAGCTTCTCTGGCTTGATTAGCTCAAGACCTGAGGCGGCGTGGTAACCGTGGATCTCCTTCACGTCGAGCTTGCGCATGAACTCGATGGTTTCCTTCGTGATGACCTGGCCCGGCACCATGATCGGGAAGCCTGGTGGATAAGGGATCACGAATTTTGCCGAGACGGCCTGGCCGCTCCTAACCAGATCATCGATCTCCTTGCTGTTAAGTTTCACGTGTGTGCAGTTCTCCGCGTCGTAGGCGAGGAAGAAAGGCGTGCGCATGTCGCCTTCGTTTGTCTTGCCGCGCGGATTCTCGCGAAAGGCATCGTGGAATCGGCTGAAGTTTGGCAGGTCGGGCACGTCGGTGATGAGACTCTTCACGCGGGCATCGAAGGCCGCCTTTTCGTCGTAGTCCCGGGCGAGCTTGCGGTCGAGCTCGCGAGAAATGTCGGCCAACACCTTGATCAGGTAGGCGATGTCACTCCGGGTGTTGTTAATGTTAGTCTGAAGAAGGATGCTATTCCGCGAAGTCTTGTTGAGTTGGATATCAAACTTGCTCGCGAGCAAGCCCTTGAACGCCGTGCCGTCGAATCCGGCGGAGCCGCACAAAAGCGTGATCCGGGTCGGATCCAGGACGAACTCGTCTGTCGTCCAGGCATCGTAGATCGTTTTCCAGCTTACGCCCTCGGCATGGAAGTCTTCGAGGCCGCTCGCCCGGTACTCCGCCGGCACCATTTGCGCATTGGTGGCGATGCTAAAGTACTTGGAGATGAGCGGATGCCTGTTCACTTCCCGGCGGAGGGTCAGGGCGAGTTCGATGGCGCGACCGACCAGTTCATAGCCTTCCAACTCCGCTTGGCGCCGCGCAACATCGAGCGAGGCGATGAGTTGCAGGTTCGGCGAGGTGCTGGTGTGAGCGAAGAATGCCTCTTTGAAGGACGCCTCTGTGCTCTCCCAGCAGTCGTCATTCACCATGATGTAAGAACCCTGACGGAAACAGGACAGCGACTTGTGCGTCGAGGTCGTCGCATAAACCCGGATCTTCACCGCATCGGGATCGGGCAGCAGGTGCGTGTCAAGCAGGTTCGCGTTCTTCGGATCGATTTTGCCGTGCTTCTTTTTGAATTCGGCATACTCCGCGCGATAGGAATCGGAAGCGTAGCGCTCTCGCAGCGCCTCGCAGGCTCCCATGGCGGAGCGCATCCGGTGGAAGTGGGAGAACCGGCTGTAAGCGGACCATGCCTCGTCCCAGAGGAACACGATGTCCGGCTTGATCGCCAGCACCTCTTCCATGAATCGCTGTACATTATATATATGGCCGTCGAAGGTGCAGTTGGTCAGCAACAACATGCGGGCCCGGTCGAGTTTGCCCTCCGCCTTTAAGTCCAGGAGGGTCTTTTTGATCGTTTTCAGAGGCACGGCGCCATACATGGAATACTGGGTCAGCGGGTAAGCCTCGACGTAGAGCGGCTGCCCTCCGCAGATCACCAGCCCGTAGTGATGGGACTTGTGGCAGTTCCGATCTACGAGCACGATATCACCGGGACGCACGATGGTCTGGACCGCAATCTTGTTCGAGGTGGAGGTACCGTTCGTTCCGAAAAAGAGATGCTGGCAACCAAAGGCCCGGGCTGCTTTCTCCTGAGCAACCTTGATATTGCCTGTCGGTTCGAGAAGCGAATCCAAGCCGCCGGTCGTGGCCGAAGATTCTGCCAGGAAAATGTTAGCCCCGTAGAAATGACCAAAGTCGCGAATCCAATGCGAGTTGAAGACTGACTTGCCTCGCGCCACCGGCAAGGCGTGAAAGGTGCCAATCGGCCGGCGCGCGTAGTTTTTCAGGTTATTGAAGTACGGCGTGTCGTAACGCTGGTTCACACCTTCCATAAGAGCCAGGTGGATCTCCATTAGGTCTTCGATCCCGTAGAAGATCCGCCGAATGTTCTTGGAATCGAGGTGGCTGGCCACCTTCTCCACCGAGCTATCCACGATGAGGTACACATCCAGTTCGGGACGGATTTTCCTAATGACCCGGGCGAGAGCCACTCCATAGTCCTTTGGCTCGAGCGAACCACATTCCTGCGACATATGCTGCTCGAGGTAGGTGCGCAGCAGCGGCGCATCGAACTGGGACTTAAAGCGGAAGTTGTCCTTAATGATCACCGCCTGCAGGTCAGCGTTCATGACCGCGGCGAGGACTGCTTCTTCAAAACTCGGCACCGTTACCGTTTCGTAAACAAACGGGTCTTCCGGCCGGCGCAGTTGTCGTAGTTCGTTACGACCCTGGCGCACTTGTTCCGGCGTAGGGTCGTCGGTCACGAGCAGAACCTCGAAGTAGGGCTTGGTGAGATCGCCCGTGTCGAAGTAGTCCTTTAGGAGACGATCGTTCACTTCCTTCTCTCCTTCCTCGCCGAGCTTCCAGGCATTCGCAGAACGACGATAGGAACCGGTGATAATCGCCTTCGCGATCCGGTTGGTGATTCTCGAGAAACTGGAGTAATCACTGCGAGCTAGCGCTTCTTTCAGCCCACTCATGAGCGTTTCTCCGGGGTAAGCGTGGAAGGTCTCGAGAACGCAGAGTGGCGTGAGCAGACTTTCCACTTCTCTAAGCGTATCCTTGCTTGGAGAACCGGAAGACGATTGAGCGACAAGGGTCTGAGCAGCGTGAGCCATTTCCTGCCAGCGATCACACCGAGCCTCGCCGGCGCTAAACATGCCGATAGAATGACCGGAGGGATGCCTGGATGTTTTTGACGATTGCGTGGACATTGTTTTTGTTAGTCGACTAATGGTTATGTCTGTGGTTGAGACAGAGTCAGAATTTTTGATTCGACGGTAAGGAGGCACCGGAACAGGCGTCCATACGACCTTGGTCGTATGATTATTAGAATTAGTCGTTACTGCGGCGCTTTGGAGAACAAGGCTGCCCCACATCATTCAATGCAAATGTCACCGCGAATTTGCGGCGATTGGCGCTGGATCTTAAC
>VAZT01000022.1 GCA_005884825.1 Alphaproteobacteria bacterium | reverse complement strand
ACAGGGGAGTCAGTCTCGATCCCCGCTCACTGGGGGACCCGTCTCGAAAAGGGCTCAACCCCGTGCTGCCTCGGGTATGGCTTCAAAGGGAGTTCAATGCAGTCATCCGTCTGACCAGAGCCTAGCATTGATCTGGGCCTTCACACACCAGCTTGTGCGAGGTTGGGTCCCTCTCCCGCGATGCAGCGCGGGAGAGGGTGCCGACCGGGAATGGTAGTCTGGCGGAGGGGGTAGTGAGGGTTGATGGGGCTACTGCTTACTATCTGTTGGCAGATTTGACAACGATTTTCCCGGTCATGTAGGGGTGGATCGAGCAGAAATAGTCGTACTCGCCCGGCGCGCTGAAGGCTTGCGAGAAGGTGTCGTCGGTGTCGAGCGCCGCGGATTTGAACTTCCCGTCCTTCTCGCGCACCGAGTGCGGGCTGTCATCGTCGTTTTTCCATGTGACTGTCGTGCCGGGGGCAACAACCAGCGTCGCGGGCGTGTAATGGAAATTGTCGATCTGGACGGCCGCCGAATTGGCTGCATCCGCAGATGGCGCCCGCGGCGCCACCGCGACCAGTGCCGCCAGGCCGAGAGCGCCCGCCAGTGATATCGCTTTCGATATCATCTCACGCTCCGAGCGGCGTCTCGACAATGGCAAGGGGGCTCTTGCCGCGGACGTAGTTGACCGTCCGCACGCCGAGCACCGAGTGCAACTCCTCGGCCGGCACCTTCATCGGCCCGGGCGCGGGCGCGCTGCCCGGCGCCGGTTGCGGGAATGCCGTCGATCGCGCGGTATGGAACGAGACGTTGCCCTCGACCTTTTGCTGGATCTGGTGGATGTGGCCATTCAGCACGGTCACCGACCCGAAGCGCTTCAGATATCCGAGCGCGCGTGGGGCGTCCTCGGTTCCCCAACCCCATTCCTGGTAGATCGTCCATAACGGCAGGTGAGCCAGCACGACGATCGGTGTGCTCGCCGAAAGGCCTTTGACGTCCTTTTCCATCCACTCGAGCTGGTCGTCGCCGAGCTTGGCCAGACCGGCGGATTTGAAGCCCGGCTCGAAATTGAAGACGTTGATCAACGCGATGAAATGCACGCCGCCATGGTCGAAGCTGTACCAGCCCTTGCCCTTGGTGCCTTTGCCGTAGCGCTCGAGATACGCCTTGCCGTTGTCGGCGTCGGCGACATCGTGCTCGCCGGGGATCACGTAGACCTTTTGTTTGAGCGCCTTCATCGCCTGATCGGCATCGTCGAACTCCTTGTCCTTCGAGAGATGCGTGATGTCGCCGGTATGGACGATGAAGGCGGGCGGCGTCGGCATCGCGCTGATCTTGGCGATCGCCTCCTGAAACGTGCCGAGCGCGTTCGGATTGGCCGGCTTGTCGAAGCCGACGTGGCTGTCACTGATCTGCAGAAAAGTGAGACCGCTGGCCTGCGGCTCGGCAGCGTGCGCCTCGCCGAGGAGGCCAAGCGTGCGCGGCACGCCGCCGCTCACCGTCCATAGCACCCCGGTTCCCGCCCAGGTCATGCACTTCAACAAGCCGCGGCGGTTGATTTTCGCCTCGGCGGATAGTTCCCCGGCCAATAATTCACGGTCAGCCATCTCTCTCTCCAATTGGCGTGGTGTGTTGCGCCGATCCAGACCGCTCTGTATCCAGCTTTATTCCCGATGCGGGTGAATCTGCTCTGCGGCCTCCGGTTCCGACGAACCGCCACTCGGCCACGTCGGAATAAAAGCCGGGGGCAGCCGGTCTCTATGCGTGCCGGATCGACCGGCTTGAACTTAGGCTCACATCAAATCGACTGAGGTTCTGACATGAAAATGTTAGCTTTGAGCGCCGCGCCTCTGGCGCTGGTCGCGCTTACGAGCTTGTCACCGGCAATGGCTGACGGACCGAGAGCATCGGGTGGCAACACTTGGCACGGCATGTCGCAGCCGGCCGAGACAAATCCCGTTGCGGCCAGTCCGCATTACGAACTGCAATATCATTACGCAGGCCATCATCCCCGGTGGGTTGGGCAATGGGTGCTCGTCCGATAGAGCTTCTACGAGCCAGCACGATGCCGGGGGCCGACAGGCTCCCCGGCCGGCCCGCCGCGCCCGATGTTCACCGTGAGCTGAAGCAATCCCGACAACCCCGAACGCAATCCCCTTGCACGGCCGGATCAGCCTTTCTAAAGGACAAGCTTCGGTGCCGATGCTCAGGGAAAAATGCGATGCGTTATGTGGCGTGGCTTATCCTGTTGCTGCCGCTGGCGGCTTGCGGCTCGGTCGGCGCCGGCCCATCGGCGATCTTGGTCTTGAACAATCCGACATGGGACCGCGTCAACGTCGAGGCAGTGATCACCACCAGTCCCAATTGCGATAATCGCGACGCCTATGTCTCGACCCAGGAATTCGTGATGACCAAGAACCGCACGCAACGGATCGAGGCGCCAAAGGCCGAGAACATCTGCTGGCGCCACGATCGCAATCCGAACAATCCGGTGGCCGGCGTCTGGTCGGGTTGGAGCCGGGCCACCATGTTTCCCGGGCAGACCTTCGAAACCGAACTATAGGTTCGGCTCGCTCCGGTCCGAGCCGACCGCAATCACGGCGCGCACGAAAGATTGGTTCCGGCCAGGAAAGCTTGCATTCCCGAGGCACCGGACGGCGGGCACAGCACCCACGCCGGAACGCTGCTCGAGGGTGCCGTCGCAGCGCTCCCCGAAGACCCGCCGGGAGGAGCGCGAGACGACGATGTCGACCCGGCACTGCTTGGTGTGCTCGATCGGCTACCCAAGACCCCACCCGAGGTCCCACTCGAGGTCCCACTGGTGGATGAGGCGGCCCCGGCAGACCCGGTTGCCGAGCTACCTGTCGTCGTGCTTGCAGCTCCTGGTGTTGCCGCCGGGGTGACAGAGGTCGTCGCAGACCCCGCCGGTGCGGAGGTCCCGGTGCCGAGTGTCACGATGCCGCTGCGCGTGACACCTCCAGGTGTGGCGGTAGTTTGCGCCAATGCCGGGAAGGCAGCCGCGACCGAAACCAGCACTGAATAGCGAACCGCAACTCGCATCCGCCTGACTCAATCAGCAACGTGCCCGGCCCGTCAACCCCCGAGCGCTTCGGCATTCGGCGGAGGTGGAATCGCAGCGGGCTCGAGTCAGCCGAAAACCAACGAGGACACGGCCATCCAGATGGCCCACCAAAGCACAAGTGAGAGCAGCGCCATGACAATGAACGCCGGTGCCAGGCTCAGGCGCGGAAGAGTCCGAGGCGCCCTTTCACGGGCTTTCCGAGCGGGGTAGAC
>VAZT01000021.1 GCA_005884825.1 Alphaproteobacteria bacterium | reverse complement strand
CGCGACATTCAATGCGCTCCTCAGGATCGCGGAATTGGAATCGGGCGCGCGCCTCGATCAGACCGCGCCGCTGGAGCTCTCTGAAGTCGCCCGGTCAGCGGCTGAACTCTACGAGCCAGTCGTCGAGGAAAAGGGGTTCACACTGTCTATGGTCGCCGACGAGCCTGGTGTAAGGATAAGCGGCGACTGGCACCTCTTATCGCAAGCGCTCGCCAATCTTCTCGAGAATGCGCTCAAATATGCCGGCGGCGGCCACATCGAGCTGCGGGTCTTCCACAAAGACGGGCAGGCGATCCTCGAAGTGGCGGATCAAGGACCGGGCATTCCCGAGGCGGATCGGCAGAGCGTATTGGACCGCTTTGTCCGCCTCGAACCGAGCCGTACGACTCCGGGAAATGGTCTTGGCCTCAGCCTCGTGCGCGCCATTGCGCGGCGGCACGACGGTTCGGTCACGCTGGAAGACAACAGGCCCGGGTTGCGGGTCCGGCTGCAATTTCCGAGACTGCCGACCTAGGCCTCGGCCGCGAGCTCCTTAAGCCTTGTCCCGCTGCCGCGCCCGATCCTCGATCCGGCGCGCAGTTTCCACCATCATCTCGCGAAACTCCCGCGCCTCGAGACCGGCACTGCGCAACACGGGCGTCATCACCTCGTCCGCGAGCAGATCTTCGAGGCTCGGCTCATAGCGGCAGCACTCAAAGCGCTCGTCCATGACTCCCCTCCTCACCTGTTCGATTGTACGCAATATGGCAGCCAAGCATGTCCGCTTTGTGTTCGCGGATCGGAATTTTCACGGCAGTTTGTATAGACGCCGGTCGTTATTATCCCGCCGGTAGCGTCAATGCGGCGTCAACGCGCCGCACGGTTATTCGGCGACGCCGCGAAATCGCTGTAGCCGCCTAGCCTGATGCCGAGGTTGGCAATTTGGCTTTTGGCCGCGGGGCTCAACAAGGCCGCGAGCTCTTCCTCGTGACGGTAGCCCGGCATCGTTGCGCTCAGTGCGGCGCTGCGCGCGGTTGCCGGGTGAAAATAGATCTCGCTGACCCCTTGCGGCAGGTGCGGCAGGAGCCGCAGCAGCCGTCCTTCCACCATCCCGCCTGTCCAAGCGAGGCCGAAAAGGCTGTCGTTGACGAACAGACCGGCCTTCTGCAACCGACGGCGTAGCCATTTGATCCAAGGGCGGTGAAGCGGCGCCGAGTAGTGCTCGTCGGGGAACGCGGCGTGCAATGGCTCGATCGGCTCGAAGGGCAGCCGCACGGCCGTCATGCCGTAATCACGCCCGATTTCGATGATGATGCGCGCCACTGTCGGATGAAGATGCATGTGCTTGTGGGCGTTCACATGATCGAGCCGCAGACCGGTCGCATGAAACGCCTCGAATTGCGCATGGATCTCCAGCGCGAGCTGACGGCGAACTTGCGGGAGAGCAAAAAAACGAACGCCGGCGCGGCCCATATTCGGATCGAAACGGCCGTCCCGGCGCACCAAACCGGAAATTTCGGCGCGAGGAAGGGTCGGAAGCCCATCGACGAGCACCAGATGCAGGCCGACCCGCAAGTCCGGCAAGCGCCGGGCGCGCGCAACGGCGTCAGCCGCGGCGGGGGCGCCGACCATCAGGCTCGCCGCCGACAGAATGCCGTGCCGGAGCGCTTCTTCGACAGCTTCGTTGACGGCGGGATCGAGCCCGAAATCGTCCGCGCAGACGACCAGACTTCTCAGCTCGCCATCTCGCGGCTGCGGAGGAACTGGAAGAATTCGACGCCTTCGCGCAGGCGGCGCCGCATCATCTCGGGGCTCTTGATCATCTCGGCGACCAGCGAGGCAATCTTGCCGCGGCGGAAATAGAAGCGCTTGTAGAAGGTCTCGAGCGACTCGAAGATCTCGGTATGCGAGAGATGCGGATAGTGCAGCGGCGCGATCTGCACGCCGCGGTCATCGATCAGCTCGGCATGGCTGACGTCGAGCCAACCGTTCTCGACCGCCTGCCGGTGCAGATAGGTGCCCGGATAAGGCGCGGCGAGCGAAACCTGGATCGTGTGCGGATTGATTTCCGCGGCGAAGCGGATCGTTTCCTCGATCGTCTCCTTGGATTCACCGGGGAGGCCGAGAATGAAGGTGCCGTGGATCGTGATCCCGAGCTCGTGGCAGTCCTTGGTGAACCGCCGCGCGATGTCGATCCGCATCCCCTTCTTGATGTTGTTGAGGATCTGCTGGTTGCCTGTCTCATAGCCAACGAGCAGCAGTCGCAACCCGTTGTCGCGCAGCACCTCCAACGTCGCACGCGGCACATTGGCCTTGGCGTTGCACGACCAGGTGACGCCGAGCTTGCCGAGCTCGCGGGCGATCGCCTCGGCGCGCGGCCGGTCATCGGTAAAGGTGTCGTCGTCGAAGAAGAACTCCTTGACCTGCGGAAAATAGCTCTTAGCCAGGCGAATTTCGTCGATCACGTGACCGACGCTGCGCACCCGGTAACGGTGCCCGCCGACGGTCTGCGGCCATAGGCAAAACGTGCATTTCGATCGGCAGCCGCGCCCCGTATACAGCGAGACGTAGGGGTGCTTCAGATAGCCGATGAAATAGTCTTCGACCCGCAAGTCGCGCTTGTAGACTTCAGTGACAAAGGGCAGCCGGTCCATCTCTTCCAGAACCGCCCGGTCGCGGTTGTGGGCGATGCCGCCGCTCGGGCTGCGAAAGCTTAGACCGTCGATTGCGTCGTAGCGCCGGCCTTCTGCGACCTCTTTGATCGTAAAATCGAACTCCTCGCGGGCGACAAAGTCGACGGCCGCAGAGGTGTTGAGGCTATCCTCGGGCTCAACCGCGACCTTGGCGCCGACAAATCCGATCTTGAGCCTTGAGTTGGTGTCCTTTAGCGCCTCGGCTACACGAACGTCCGACGCGAAGGACGGCGTCGAGGTGTGGAGCACCGCCAATTCGTATTCCATGGCCAGCGGCAGGACCTGATCGAGCTTGAGCCGCGCCGGCGGTGCGTCGATCAGCTTGCTGTCGGGCAGGAGGGCCGCCGGTTGGGCCAGCCATGTCGGGTACCAGAAGGAGCGGATCTCGCGCTTGGCCTGATAGCGCGAACCGGCACCGCCGTCGAAGCCGTCGAAGGACGGCGGGTGCAGGAATAGGGTCTTCATCATACGACTTTATCTCCGTCGGCTGTCATGCGGCCGCTCGCCTCGACCTGAAAAACCTGATCCCGCCAGAAAACCGTGCGCCCGAAGAAGCTGGCGACGAATACCGCGAAGGACAAGGCGTCGCGCATCGGCAGCAGCCAGGGTTTGGCCGGGGGAAGACCGAGCGCATCCGCAATGACCCGCGCCGTGACCCATCGAAGGACGC
>VAZT01000020.1 GCA_005884825.1 Alphaproteobacteria bacterium | reverse complement strand
CGAGTACGTCGTGCACGAAACCTGCGAGCGAGGCCGGCGGGGCCGGACCCAAGGTGATCTGGTAAATCGCCTCGGCGGCGAGCAGCCACAGCAGAAAGATCGCCATCAATACCACCCCCAGCACGACGATCGCGCCGAACGAGGGCGAGCGGAAGACCCCGAACGCATCCGCCCAGGTGACCGCCATGCCCGCTTCGCGGCGCCGGCTCATTTCATTGAGGCCGACCGCGGCCAAGGGGCCGACCAGCGCAAACCCGGAGGCGAGCGGGAAAATCAGCGGCAGCAGGTCGTAGCCAAATGCCAGCCGCGCCAGGACGAGACCGACGAGCGGATAGAACACGCAGAGAAAAATGACGTCGGTGCGAAACGCAGCGAAATCGTCATATCCCCTGGCAAGGACATGCCCGAGGTCGCCCACCCCGATGCGCCGGATGGCCGGCGGGGGCGAGTGCAGGTTCTCGCGCGTCCGGCGCCCGGCGCGGCCTGCCGACTCGACGGCCGAGGCCGCATGCCTGAACTGATCGACTCCCCACTCGACCGGGTTGCGTATGGTCATGGCCGCTCCTTCCCGAACCGTTGGTTCGAGGGCCGCGGGCCACCCGTGGCAGCACGCTCTGCGGCTTCTGGTCACGAGAGGACCGCGACCCGACCTCTAATATTTACGCCGTTCGTGCGGGAAGGTAAACGCGCTCCCGGCGCCGGCTTGTCGCTTGACGCGTCTGGAGGGTGTCTATAGGAGCCCTCTTCGCCGGGCAACGGCGCGACGCTGTCGAGATCCCGATATGACAGAGACCCTTCTTCCGACCACCGTCGTCGGCAGCTATCCGCAACCGGACTGGTTGATCGACCGCGACAAGCTGACCACCCTGCCGCCGGTACGGGTACGGGCGAGCGAGCTATGGCGGGTGCCGGAAACCTGGCTCGAACAGGCGCAGGACGATGCGACCGTGCTGGCGATCCGCGATATGGAGCGCGCCGGCATCGACATCATCACCGACGGCGAGATCCGCCGCGAAAGCTATTCGAACCGCTTTGCGACGGCGCTTTCCGGGATCGATCTCGACAACCCCGCGGCGGTGCCGGGTCGCACCGGCGGCTCCGTTACGGTGCCGCGGGTTGTCGGCCCGATCCGGCGATTGCGCCCGGTCGAGGTGCGTGACGTCGAGTTCCTGCGGCGCAATACGGACTGCACGATCAAGATCACGCTGCCTGGCCCGTTCACGATGTCTCGTCAGGCGAAGAACGAATATTACAAGGACGAAGAAGAGCTGGTCATGGATTACGCGGCGGCGGTCAACGCCGAACTCCGCGCCCTAAAGGCGGCCGGCGCCGATGTGATCCAGCTCGACGAGCCCTGGGTGCAGGCGCGGCCCGAGGAGGCGCGCCGCCTGGCGTTGCCCGCGATCGACCGGGCGCTCGAAGGCATTCCCGGACCGACCGCGCTGCACCTCTGCTTCGGCTATGCCTATGTCGCCCGCAACAAGCCGAGCGGCTATTCTTTCTTGCCCGAACTGACCGGCACGGTCGCCGAGCAGATCTCGATCGAAGCGGCGCAACCCAATCTCGATCTCGCGACCCTCGACGGCCTCGGGGACAAGACCGTCATCTTCGGCGTCATCAGCATGGGCGACCCCGTGCCGGAATCCCCGGAGACCGTCGCCGCCCGCATTCGCCGCGCTCTCGAGCACATCCCGCCCAAGCGGCTGATTCCCGCGCCAGACTGCGGCATGAAATACATCCCCCGCGACACCGCCTTTGCCAAGCTCAAGGCGTTGGCCGAAGGCGCAGCGATCGTCCGGCGCGAGTTGACCGGCGATTGATTACCCAAGACTCGTTTTGAGTGCGCAGACGGCTTGCGTTATGGCGCCGCGAGCGGCCGGCGTATCGGCGAGCGCATTGAGCATGACAAAATCGTGGATCGTGCCGTTATACCGGGTAGAGGTAACTCGCACGCCCGCGTTCGACAACTTCCGCGCGTAAGCTTCGCCCTCGTCACGAAGCACGTCGTTCTCGTCGACCACGACGAGCGCCTCGGGCAGGCCCGCGAGCTGGTCGAGCGAAGCATTGAGCGGCGTCGCGGTAGGTCGTTTGCGGGCGGTGGGATCAGGCGAGTAGGCATCCCAGAACCATTCCATGGCGCGCTTTGTCAACCAGGGCCCATCCGCGAAGCGGGCGTAGGAAGCCGTATCGAACCCGGCATCCGTAACCGGATAGAACAACACCTGGAAGCCGATCTTCGGGCGGCGGCGCTCCTTAGCCATCAGGGTCACCGCCGCGGCCATGTTGCCCCCGACGCTGTCACCCGCAACTGCGAGGCGCAATGGATCAATGCGCAAGCTTTCGCTATGGTCGACCACGTAGCAGGTCGCGGCGTAAGCCTGCTCGATGGCGACCGGGTAGCGGGCTTCCGGCGCTCGGGCGTAGTCGACGAACACAACAGCCGCCTCGACGCCCACCGCGATCTCGCGGACGAGGCGATCGTGAGTGTCCCGATCGCCCATAACCCAGCCGCCGCCATGAAAATACATTACCACCGGCAGCGCTCCGACGGCTCTGGGCGGGCGAACGATCCGCACCGGCACAGACCCGGTAGGGCCGACCGGGAAGGCGATATCCTCGATGCGCGCGCTCGGCTTGCCGACCGGTATCGACTGTGCTCGAACAAGAACCCAACGTGCCGCGTCGGGCGACAGGGTGTAGATCGGCGGCGCATTGGCCAGCCCATCGACGAATTGTTGAGTGTGGGGCTCCAGCACCGGCTCGGTCGCATCTATAGGCATGAATTTTCTCTTTGGGACTGGCATGTTTGTTTAGAAGGACCTCGCCGTGGTCCCGGTCAGGACATCGGCTTTCCGGTTGAGGGCGGAGATCAGGCCGTCAATACCGTCATTCTTCAGGATGGCGGCGAATTCCGAGCGTCGTGTCGCCACCTCGCTGATCGCGCTGTCGAGATAGACGTCGGAGATCAGCCAGCCTTCGCCGTTCCGGCGCATCATGTAATCGACCTTCACCGGCTCACCGTTAGCTTTGATAATCCGGCTCTTCACCATGACGCCTGATGCGACGGGTTGTTCACCAGTCACCTCCAGCTTTTGGCCCTCGTAGCTGTCGAAGCGGTCGGCATAGATTGCGGACATGTAGCGGCCGATGCTCTCGCTCACCTCCTGGCGTTGGGCCTCGCTCAGACCGGTCCATGTCGGACCGACCGACAACCGCGCCATCGAGGCGGTGTCGAAGCTGCGGCGGATAACCGGCGCCAGCTGCGCGAAACGGCCACTTTGGCCGAGCGTTCGGCCATGTTTCATTGTGACGAGCAGAGCGTCGAAGAGGCCCTGCACGGTATCGCTGCCGCTCGCCGGCGCGGCATGGACCGGGTAGGAAAGCATGCTGAGACCGAGCCCGGCGACAAAAGCCAGCACTTTGCACCATCCGGATTTGGGTCCGGTCGATAGGCATGCCGTTCGATTGAAGAAAGCTGGAAAAGAGCGTATCGGCGCCAATCGGGAAACCGTCGCGGTCTTCGCCGAGAGCCTTGCGCAACGCGGAGATTTGGACTTTCAAGTTCTCGTCGGCGACAACGATGCCCGGCCACACACGGCTGAACAGCTTGTCTTTGGTGACCAGCGATCCGTCGGCCTCCACCAAGACCAAGAGAAGATCGAACGCGCGCGTTCCCAACTCTATCGGCACGCCGTTGGCGAGCAATCGACGCCGGCGCAACAGCACGCGGAAACGGCCGAATTCAAGCGTCTCCTCGGCTGCCGCCTTGCTCGGTCGATCTGCGCTATTTAGCGGCGGGTGTTCGCGGTAGAGGGCGGTCTCGGCACCAGTAGTCGTTGTCATGATGGGCCCTCCGATTGGTTATGGCCCGCAATTTGGCGCGGCGCTATACGCCGGTCTCGTTAATGGTTGTGAAATTGTGCAAACCGTCTTTGCAGCTGTTTGCACGCCACTCACGACCCGATAAAGGGGCAGGTTGCGGCGATATGCGTTTGTGAAACTTCTCAACACGCGATATTAATCGGGAAGCCTCTGAGGGCGCTTCCCGGTGGATGAAGAAACCTTCGCCTTCGGATCGTTCAGTCTGATCCCCGCTCAGCGCGTCCTCTTCGAGGACGGAAAACCGCTGCGCCTCGGCAGCCGCGCGCTCGATATTTTGGTCGCGCTCGTCGAGCGTTCCGGCGAGACGATCTCGAAACAGGAGCTCATTGCCCGGGCCTGGCCGGAAACGATCGTCGAAGAGGCCGCACTCAGGGTCCATGTCGCGGCGGTGCGCAAAGTGCTCGGCGATGGCCGTACCGGCAGGCGCTACATCGCAAACAACCCCGGCCGCGGGTACACCTTCATCGCGCCGGTAACTCGCGAGAATGCGGCCTCATCGACCGCCGCGCCCGACGGAAAGGCCAAAGCCGGCAGTTTGCCGGGGCCGCTCACTCGCATTGTCGGCCGCGACGAAATTATCGCCGCGCTCACCACACAGCTGGTCCGGCGCCGCTTTCTGACCATCGTCGGTCCAGGCGGGATCGGCAAAACGACAGTGGCGGTCGCCGTCGCAGACCGGGCGCGGGCGTCATATAAGGACGGCGCCTGGTTTGTCGGACTGGCCCCCTTGTCAGATCCCGAGCTCGTGCCAAGCGCCTTTGGCGCTGCCCTTGGGATCCATCCTTCGGGTGGCGACCACACGCGGGCGCTGGCGGCGTGGTTGGCGGACAAGACCGCCTTGCTCGTGCTCGACAGCTGCGAGCACGTCATCGACGCGGCCGCGGCGCTAGCCGAGGCCCTGCTCAAGGCGGCGCCTGGGGTGAGTATTTTGACTACCAGTCGCGAACCCCTACGAGCAGAGGGCGAAACGCTGCATCGTCTGGCAGCACTGGAACTCCCGTCGGGTTCGGTTGATCTTGCTGCCGAGGCATTATGCTACTCGGCCGTGCAGCTGTTCAACGAACGCGCAACCGCGGCGACGGACGAGTTCGAGATGAGCGAGTCCGACGTGCCGGCGGTCCTTGAGATTTGTCGCCGGCTCGACGGGATTCCGCTGGCGCTCGAGCTGGCAGCAGCACGCGTCGGCGTCTTTGGGGTGCGGGACTTGGCGGCGCACCTGGATGACCGCTTCAGGCTTCTGACGGCGGGCCGGCGCACCGCACTGCCCCGCCACCAGACGCTCGGCGCCGCGCTCGATTGGAGCTATCAGCTGCTCCCGGAAGAAGAGCGCGCGGCGCTGCGCCGACTCAGTGTGTTTGCCGGCGAGTTCCCATTGGAAGCTGCGATCGCAGTCGCCGCCGATCCCGGCTCGCCCAACATCGTCGATCACGTCGCGAACCTCGTCGGCAAATCATTGGTAGCTGCCGATCCGCGCGGCGATGCCGCTCAATATCGCCTTCTCGACACCACGCGCCTCTACACCTTCGAGAAGCTGCAGAGCTCGGGCGAATTCAAAGAGATCGCCCGGCGTCACGCCGAATATTATTGTGCCGTGTTCGCTCCCGCTGAAGCCGAGAGCGAATCGCGGCCGCAAGCCGAGTGGCTGGCCATCTACGGCCGACATCTCGCAAACGTGCGAGCTGGGCTCGACTGGGCATTTTCTCCGGACGGCGATCCGCAGATCGGCGCCGCATTGACCGTCGCCGTTGTGCCGCTCTGGGTCCAGCTGTCGCTTCTGGGCGAGAGCCGCCAGCGCGTCGAGCAGGCACTCGCGGTTCTCGAAGGCGACGATCCAACGACGACGCGCCGGCGCATGCAGCTCTCCGCCGCGCTCGGCTGGTCGCTGATGTACGGTGTCGGCCGCGCCCGAGAGACCGGTCCCGCCTGGGCAACCACGCTCGCGCTTGCGGAACGGCTCGACGATCGGGCTTACCGGCTCCGCGCCCTCTGGAGCTTGTGCATAGATCAATTCAACAATGGTGACCTTCGCGCCGCGCTCGAATTCGCTCGGCGCTTCGCCGGCCTGGCGGCAAATTCTAGCGATGCGATCGATCTGATGATGGCGGATCGTCTCCTTGCCACGGCTCACCATTACTTCGGCGACCAACGAGAGGCACGCCATCATATCGACCGCGCGCTCGCCCAGCTCGCGGTCCTGGCGCAGCAGCAGATCGTCCGC
>VAZT01000019.1 GCA_005884825.1 Alphaproteobacteria bacterium | reverse complement strand
GCCGACCCGACACTCCCGGTGCCCTTCGCCACCGCCGGGCGGCTTCATCCGATCAGCCAGACGATCGACGAGATCGTCGCGATCTTTGGTGAGATGGGGTTTGTCGTCGCCGAAGGGCCGCATATCGAGGAGGATTTCTACAATTTCACCGCGCTCAACATCCCGCCTGAGCATCCGGCGCGTCAGGAGCACGACACCTTTTATCTCCCGGAGCGGCCGGACGGCACTCGGCTCGTGCTGCGCACCCACACCTCGCCGGTGCAGGTTCGCACGATGCTCGCGCAGAAACCGCCGATCCGCATCATCGTCCCCGGCCGTACTTTCCGGATGGACCATGATGCGACGCACTCGCCGATGTTTCATCAGGTCGAGGGGCTCGTGATCGACCGGACCACCCATATGGGGCATCTGAAAGGGTGCCTGATCGAGTTCTGCCGCGCATTTTTCGGCCTCGACGATCTGCCGGTACGCTTTCGCCCGAGCTACTTTCCGTTCACCGAACCCTCGGCCGAGGTCGACATCGGCTGCTCACGCAGCGCCGGCGAGCTCAAGATCGGCGCCGGCGGCGACTGGCTCGAAATCCTCGGCAGCGGCATGGTTCACCCGCAGGTGCTCAAGAACTGCGGCATCGACCCCGCCGAGTATCAGGGCTTCGCGTTCGGGATGGGGATCGAGCGGGTGGCGATGCTGAAATACGGCATCCCCGATCTGCGCACCTTCTACGAGTCCGACCTGCGCTGGCTGCGCCATTACGGCTTCTTGCCGCTCGACATCCCCTCCCTTGTGCGCGGCCCGCTTCCGGGAGGGGCGGGATGAAGACCACGCTCGCCTGGTTGAAGGAGCATCTCGATACCGAGGCACCGCTCGACGCGATCGTCGATCGCCTGATCATGCTCGGCCATGAGGTGGAGGGGGTCGAGAACCGCGCCGCCGGCCTCGAACCCTTCACGGTCGCGTCGGTGGTTTCGGCCGAACGC
The DNA here is from genome assembly GCA_005884825.1 of Alphaproteobacteria bacterium. GTDB lineage: Bacteria > Pseudomonadota > Alphaproteobacteria > ATCC43930 > CGMCC-115725 > AP-15. Next base: position 2,877 of record VAZT01000019.1, on the reverse strand, counting down.
CATCCCAACGCCGACCGGCTGAAAGTGTGCGTCGTGGATACCGGGAATGGGCAGGTCCAGGTGGTCTGCGGCGCGTCGAATGCTCATACAGGGATGAAGGGGGTGTTCGCTCCCGCTGGCACCGTCATCCCGCGCACCGGCGCCTTGTTGAAAGAAACCGTCATCCGCGGGGTTACCTCGCGCGGCATGTTGTGCTCGGCCTACGAGCTGGGCCTCGGCGACGATCGCGAGGGGATCATCGAATTGCCCCAGGACGCGCCGGTCGGGGCGCCCTATGCGAGCCTCATCGGCCTCGGCGACACCGTCCTCGACATCAAGGTGACGCCGAACCGAGCCGACTGCCTCGGTGTTCGCGGCATTGCCCGCGATCTCGCCGCCGCCGGGCTCGGGCGGTTGAAGCCCCTAGACAAGACTCCCGTCCCCGGGTGTTTCCGGTCGCCGATAGGCATCGCGATTAAAGACCGTACCGCCTGTCCGCTCTTTCTCGGCCGGCACCTTCGCGGGCTCCATAACGGGCCGAGCCCGGCCTGGCTGCAGAACAAGCTCGAAGCGATTGGTCTGAGGCCGATCTCGGCCCTCGTCGACATCACGAACCTTTTGACCTTCGACCTCGACCGGCCGCTTCACGTGTTTGATGCGGGCCGGCTCGCCGGCGATCTCACGGTGCGTTTGGCTAGGCCGGGCGAAACTCTGCTCGCCTTAAACGGACAGGAATACGCTCTCGATCCGGAAATTACGGTCATTGCAGATTGTGCCGGCGTGCAGAGCCTTGGCGGCGTGATCGGCGGCGAGGAGACCGCATGCACCGAAGCGACGACGGAGGTGCTCATCGAGGCGGCGCTCTTCGACCCGGTCCGCACCGCGGCGACCGGCCGCAAGCTAAATATTGCGAGCGATGCCCGCTACCGTTTCGAGCGCGGCCTCGACCCCGCCTTTGTCAGGGATGGGCTGGAGATCGCGACGCGGTTGATGCTCGATCTTTGCGGCGGCGAGGCGTCCGAAATCATCACCGCCGGCGCCGTCCCCGATTGGCGGCGCCGATATGTGCTGCGCGCCGAGCGACCGGCGAGCCTCGGCGGGCTCCACGTGCCGCATCAGGAGAGTGCCGCGATCCTGACGGCGCTCGGCTGCGCGGTCGAGACCCTCGCGGGCGGCGATCTCTCGGTCGAGCCGCCTTCGTGGCGCGGCGACATTATCGGCGAGGCCGATCTCGTCGAGGAGGTATTGCGCATCGAGGGCTACGACCAGATCCCCGCGGTACCGCTCGAACGGGCAACGCCGCTGTCGCGGCCAGCTCTGAAGCCGGTGCAGCGCCGGGCCGAGTTGGTTCGCCGCACCCTCGCCGAGCGCGGGCTGACCGAAGGGATGACGTTCTCGTTCGTGTCGGCGCGCGAGGCGGAGCTGTTCGGTGGCGCCAAGCCGGAATTGCGTCTCATTAATCCGATCAGCGCCGATCTCGATGCAATGCGGCCATCCTTGTTGCCGGCGCTCGTCACCGCGGCACGCCGCAACGCCGATCGCGGGTTCCCGGATGCGGCGCTGTTCGAGCTGGGGCCGCTCTACCGCGACGACACGCCGGAGGGCCAGGTGCTCGCCGCCGCCGGCGTGCGCAGCGGGCGCATCGGCCCGAGGCACTGGCGTATGCCGGCCCGCGAGCCCGATCTCTATGACGTCAAGGCCGATGCGCTCGCCGCCCTTGCCGCGATGGGTGCTCCGGCGGAGAATATCCAGATCACCGCTGACCCGCCCTCGTGGTACCACCCGGGCCGGGCCGGCACGTTGCGGCTCGGGCCGACGGTGCTCGGCGCCTTTGGCGGGCTGCATCCGGCGGTGCTCGAGGCGCTCGATGCGCGGCCGCCGATCGCCGCCTTCGAGGTCTTTCTCGACGCCGTACCTGCGCCCCGCGCCGCACGCGCGAAGCCGCCGCTGCGTCTCTCGGTATTCCAGCCCATCGAGCGCGATTTCGCGTTTGTCCTCGACCGCGACCTGCCGGCCGAGACCTTGTTGCGCGCCGCCCGCAGTATCGACCGCAAGCTCGTCTCCGAGATCCGTCTGTTCGACGTCTATCAAGGCACGGGTCTCCCCGAAGGCAAGAAATCGCTCGCGATCACCGTGGTGCTGCAGCCGCAGGAACGAACGCTTACCGAGGCCGAGATCGAGGGTTTCTCCAAGCGCCTGATCGCGCAAGTCGAAAAGGCGACCGGCGGCAAGTTGCGGGCGTGACCAAACCGTCGCGAGCGATGGTCGCCCAGACGGTCGGGTTTATCCTCCTGGTTGCCATTGTCTTATTCGGAGCTGCCGGCCGAATCCATATCCCGCTGTTCTGGGCTTACCTCGGGGTCCTCGCCGGAGTGTCCGTAGCCGGCCTCCTTCTGATCGATGAGGAGCTCGCTCGGGAACGCATGCAGCCGGGTGGCCACCCACCAGGGCTGAAATTTTACTTAATCTTCCTGCTTTGTATTGCGCATTGGACCATTGCCGGCCTCGATCGCCGGTTCCACTGGTCCGGTTCGGTTCCGCTGTCGTTGCGGATCGCAGCCCTCGCGGTCTTCGCTGCCGGGTTGGCGCTCTTCATTTGGGCCATGCACGTGAACCGGTTCTTCTCCTCGGTCGTCCGGATCCAACAGGAGCGCGGACACCAAACCGTCACCGCCGGCCCTTACTGTTGGGTGCGCCATCCCGGGTATGCCGGCGCGATCCCCGCCATCGTGGCGAGCGGCATGGCCCTCTGCTCATGGCTCGCCGCGGCGCTCGGCGCCCTCGGCGTGCCGCTCCTCCTGGTCGACGGAAAATTGTTATCTGCGCTTTACCCTCAGCACTATAGACCTGGGGGATCTGTCCGCCACCCGTCACGGGATTAACAGCGTTATGAGGCGG
>VAZT01000018.1 GCA_005884825.1 Alphaproteobacteria bacterium | reverse complement strand
CGGGCCGCGCGCCCGCACTCGCGCTGGTCGCGGCCGCACTGGCGCTGCGCATCATCGACCCCGGCATCATCACCGAATTGCGCGTGCGCAGCTTCGACTTGGTAGAACGAGTGTGGCCGCGCGCGGGTGATTCGGCACGAGTGGCGGTCGTCGACATCGACGACAAGAGCCTGGCTAAATATGGACAGTGGCCGTGGCCGTGGCGCCAGGTGGCCGAGCTCGTCCGCCGCATCGCCGAAGGGAACCCGCGCGTCCTCGGCATCGACGTCGTTTTCGCCGAACCAGATCGGCTTTCGCCGCCCGAGATCGCGCGAGAGGTGCCCGGCCTGCCTCCGGTTGTAGCCGACGCCTTGGCGCAGCTGCCGTCGAGCGACCATGAGCTCGCCGAAGCGATGGCAGCAGTCCCGACGGTGCTCGCGCTCGCCCCCAGCCATGAGGAAGCGGCGCGGGGTTCAGATCCGCTTCGCCCCGCCCCCCTCCGCCAAGCAGGGGGCGATCCGAAGCCGTTTTTGAAGAGCTACAAATCCCTGGTGCAAAGTCAGCCCGATCTCCGCGCCGTTGCGCGGGCCGCCGGAGAAATCGCGGTTGAGCCGGATTCCGACGGCATTGTCCGACGGCTCGCTCTCGCTGTGGCCTATCAACAAACGATCGTCCCGAATTTTGCGCTGGAGGTCTTGCGCGTCGCCGGCGGCGAACGGTCGGTCGTGATCGATACGGGCGCGCTCGGGATCGAAAGTTTCAGGATCGGCGGCACCGTCATCCCGACGGACAGGCGGGGCCGCGCGATCCTCCACTTCGCACCGTCACAGGCACGGTCCATCTCGGCCTCGGACGTCCTCGATCGGGCCTTCGACCCAGCCGAGCTGGAGGGGCAGATAGTATTGCTCGGGGTTGCGGGTGTCGGGATCACCGGGCTCCGGCAAACGCCTCTCGGCCTCGTGCGCGCGGTCGACCTCCATGCCGAGCTGATCGAATCAATCCTGTTCAACGCTCTGCTGCACCGCCCCTCCTATCTCGATTGGTTCGAGCTCGCTGCGGCGCTCGCCGCCGGGCTCGTGGTTATCTGGCTGCTGAGCTACGCGAGGCCGTTGCGCGCGGTAGGTTTCGCTGTGGCGATCATGGCGGCGCTTTTTGGCGCCGAACTCATTCTCTTCCGCTTTGCCGATCTTCTCTTCGACAGCACCTTTCCAGCGCTGACCCTGTCATGCGCGCTGGGTGCAATGCTTGTCGGCAACCTTCGCACCGCACAAGTGGAACTCGTTCGCGAGCGCGAGGCCAAGCAGCGCGTCGACGGCGAGCTTGCCGCGGCGCAGGCGATCCAGATGGGCCTGTTGCCGCGGCGGTTTCCTGCGTTTCCTGATCGTCACGACATCGACGTCTACGCCCGCATCGAACCGGCGCGAATGGTCGGGGGCGACCTCTACGATTACCTGCTGATCGGGGAAAGCAGCCGCCTCTTCTTTCTGATCGCCGACGTGGCGGGCAAGGGCATTGCGGCGGCACTGTTGATGGCGATGACCAAGGAGGTCGTCCGCGACGCCGTGCTCACATTTGGCCCGGCGCTCGACCGCATCCTCACGGAGGCCAACCGGAAGACGGCGGCGGCGAGCGCGGGGCTGCAGAGCGAGGGCGGCGTTTTCGTAACCGCTTTCGCCGGGATTCTCGACCTCGGCTCGGGCGAGGTCAGCTATGCCAGTGCCGGTCACGACTCGCCCTTCGTCCTCGGCGGCGGCAGCAGGTTGGGGCAGCTCGTCACCGAAGGCGGCCCACCGCTCGGTGCTGTCGAAGACTTCCTCTTCCCGATCGATCACGACCGGATCGAGCTTGGTGAGGTTCTGCTGCTTTTTACCGACGGGATCACGGAAGCGGAGAACGCCGAGCACAAGCTTTATTCCTCCGAGCGGCTGGCCAAGGCGCTGGCGACGGCAACAACGGTCGATGCTCAGCACGTCGTTGCGGCGGTAATCGACGACGTCAGCCGCTTTGTCGGCGGCGCCGAGCAAGCGGACGACATGACTGTCCTGGCGCTGCGGCGAGTCGGCGCCGCCGCTACCTGACGGTGATCTCGACGCGGCGGTTGCGCGGCTCAGGGGTTTGGTCGGCGGTCGGCACGAGCAGATCGTGCTCGCCGCGGCCGGCGATCGACATCGCCTGTGGGTCGAGCCCGTCGCGAAGGAGCGTGTCGCGGATCGCCGCCGCGCGCCGGAGGGACAGCGCTTGGTTGTAGGGCAGATCGCCGAGCGTGTCGGTGAAGCCGATCACCTCGATCTCGTAAACCGGCCGTTGCTTGATATCATCGAACACAGCGTGATAGGCGGCCTTGGATTGGGGGGTCAGCTCGTCGCTCCCGAGGATAAAATAGAGGCGGAAGTGATGCGGCAGGATCGGCTGCGCCGCAATCGCGCTCCGGAAGATCACGCTGATATTGCCGCGGCTTTCCTCGACCGGCGCGCTACTGCCGGCTCGCGACTCTGCCGTTGCATAGGGCTGGTCGAGGATCGTTGCCGTCTTGCCGTCCTCGACCGTGATCGCCCCGGCGCCACCGCCTTCGGCGTTGGGCAGCACCACGAACAGAGCTTGCCGCGGACAACCCGCCAGGAGGACGATTGAGGCGAGTGCCGGGATCGTCCGCCGCATCATCAGTGGTCGCCATAGACTTGAACCGCAAAGGTCGTGCCGCGCACCCCGAGGATTGCGGTCGGCGTCCTGAGTTTCATCGCTCCGGGGGTGCTGCGCGCAATGTCGCCGGAGACGACCGCCAGGGTTCCCTGCCGCATGTCGGCCAGCATCGCGCCGCGAAAGTCGTTGGAATCGAACTGGAATTCATCGAGGGCGATTTGGCTGCTCGGGCCGGCGGAGAATACCGTGTTGTCGATGAAGATAATGCCGATGCCGCCGTCCGGACCGGTTTCGATGACGTCCTTGACGAACAGCATGTCGCCGACCCGCGCGGGCCGACGGTCACCGGAGCGCAGGACTGCCGCCTGCCCCGTTACCTTTTTGATTTGGGCAATTGGCGAAGTTTCGGCTGCCCAAGAAACCCCCGCCGTCGCGGTCAACACTGCCGCGGCCAGCCACAGCGCCAAACGCAATTTCTTCCTCCCCACCTTGGTTGATCACGCTCTCGTTAATACACCAGA
>VAZT01000017.1 GCA_005884825.1 Alphaproteobacteria bacterium | reverse complement strand
TTGGCCCGCGCGCGCACGGTCTCCCGGCGCGTCCGCTCGGGCGCCGGCGACGGCCGCCGCCCCCAGGCCCAACGTCAGCGCAAGGCGGCTCGGCAGACGCAACCATTCTTTCCAGGAACGCGAGGCGGGCATCGCATCCTCCTCCTGCGGCTCGGCAATTCTATATCCAGGGCGGGCGTTCTCGCTAGACGAAAATTCCTAACAGCGCTATTCCGCCAAAGGGTGAAATCGGAGCCAAAAAATTACCTCATAGATCCGCTGCAGATGCAGCGACAGGCGATGGAGCGTACAATTTTTGATTGCGGGCGCATTTTCCATGGGATCGGGAGGACGGATGAGATTCGGCTATTTCACGCTGAGCGACAACCACTACAACGACAACCGGCGGGAGGCGAACCAGTTCGTCGCCGATATCTTCGACGGGGCGGTTTACGCCGAGGAGGTCGGTCTTCATTCGGCGTGGATCGGCGAGCATCATTTCAGCACGCTCGGCGTGCTCTCCTGTCCCGATCTGGTACTGGCCAATGTCGGTCGCTGCGCCAGTCGTCGGCGCCGGGCTCCCTTGCCGAGATGTCGTAGCCGGCGCAGAAGCTGCGCCCCTCGGCGCGCAGCAAGACGACGCTGGTGACGGGATCGGCGTCGGCCCGCGCGAATGCGTCAGTCAGCTGTTGCTGCAATTCCGCGCTTATTGCATTGAGCTTATCCGGCCGGTTGAGGGTGATGACGACGACCTTGTCGTCCACGTCGTACAATACCAGGGGATCGGGCATGGTGTCCTCCTATCGCCGGGTCTGGAAAAAACTGCGCAGCAATTGGCCGGCGCGCCCTTCCTCGATGCCGCCGTAAATTTCTGGCCGGTGATGCGTCGCCGGCTGGTCGAACAGCCGGGGGCCGTGCTCGACCGCACCCCCTTTTGGATCATAAGCCCCGAAATAGAGCCGGCGCAGGCGAGCCAATGCAATCGCCGCGGCGCACATCGCGCACGGTTCGAGGGTGACGTAGAGATCGCATTCGGTGAGGCGAGCGGCGCCTAGTCGGGCGGTGCCCGCCCGCAACACCAGCATCTCGGCATGTGCGGTCGGGTCATGGTCGGCCTCGACGCGATTGCCGGCGGCGGCGAGCAGACGCCCGTCGCCATCGACCAGCACGGCGCCGACCGGCACGTCGCCGCGGGCGGCCGCCGCCTCGGCTTCGGCCAGGGCCAGCTTCATTGGTGATGGGCGAGGGGTCATCCGCTGTGCCAGCGGCGAATGGGCTCGGGGATCGCGATCGGCCGCCGGGTCGACAGGCGCATGAACAAGCCTTCCTGCTCGGCCTCGGCGTGAACGGCGCCGTTGACCGAAAATTCGGCCGCGAGCCGCCAGCGCACCCGGGTCAGTCCGGCGACCCGCATGCGGCCGACCAGCGGGTCGGCGATCGTCACCGGCCGCCGATAGCTGATTCGCGTGGATAGCAGGATCGGCGCGATATCCTCGGCAAGCGCCCGGATCAACGGATAAGCCTCATCCAAAAGGCCGAGCCGCAGGTCCTCGAGCCAGCGGATGAACACGATATTGCTGACGATGCCGGCAAAGTCTATGTCGTAGGTTCGTATCGGGAGCGGCTGCTCATAATACTCGCTCATCGCCCTCTCGGTCTGGATGGGATCTTCAGCATGGCACAGCCGGTCATCGGCCTCACCCTCGATCACGAGCCGCCCGGCGGCTATTCGAATTTTCCGTGGTATGCGATCCGCGAGAATTATTGCAATGCGGTGCGCCGTGCCGGCGGGTTGCCGATCCTGCTGCCGCACGATCCCGACGCCGCCTCGGCCTATCTCGGGCGGATCGATGGCCTGATCGTCACCGGCGGCGGCTTCGATGTCGACCCGGCGCTGTTCGGGGAGACGTCGCGGCACCCGACAGTCAAGACCAAGGACCGCCGCACTGCCTTCGAGCTCGCCGCCGCAAACGGCGCGCTCGCCCGAGACATGCCGGTGCTCGGGATCTGCGGCGGCCAGCAGCTCTTGAATGTCGCGCTCGGCGGCACCTTGATCCAGCATATCCCGGACGAAGTCCCGGATTGCCTGCCGCATCGCCAACCCAACCCGCGCGACGAGCCCGGGCATACCGTCCGGGTGGTTGCCGGCACTCTCCTTCACCGCATCACCGGAGTGGACAGAATCGGGGTCAACAGCGCGCACCATCAGGCGGTCAAGGCCGCCGGGCCGGGGCTCGTCATCGATGCCGTTGCCGAGGACGGCGTCGTCGAGGGGATCGAGGATCCCCGTCACCGCTTCTGTCTCGGGGTGCAATGGCACCCGGAATTCGAGATCAGCGAGGCTGACCGCCGGATCTTTCGGGCGTTTATCGAGGCTTCCGGCGGATGAACAACTTTGCGCATCGCTAGCGAGAACGCCGCTGGAGTGCTGCGGGTTTCGAGGGCCCCGCATCGGCAATTTCGGCAACAGGGAACTCACTCCGAACGTGTCTGTTGAAGGGCTAAATGCCGATCCGGAGTGACCATGATGCTTCGCTTGCTCGCCACGACCGCCGTTGTTGCCGTCGGACTGCTCGCCGCTCCCCCAATTTTTGCCCAAACCGCCCAGCCCGGCCGCGCTGCCGCGACCTCCCCCAAAGATGCGCTGGACCAGGAGGACAAAACTTTTGTCAAAGAGGCCGCGATAGGCGGCATGGCGGAGGTCGAACTCAGCAGGATCGCTCAGAAATCGGAAAACGCCGACGTCAAGCGCTTCGCCGATCGGATGATCCAGGATCACACAAAAGCAAATGAGCAATTGACGTCGATTGCGACCGGGCTAGGGGTCGATTTGCCCAAGACCCTCGATTCAGAGCACGAGCGGATGCGCGAGAAGCTCCAGACGCTGCACGGCAAAGCCTTTGACGAACAGTACATGCACGGGATGGTCGAAGACCACAACAAGGCGGTGAAGCTCTTCCAGCAAGAAGAGCGCTCAGGTCGCAATACCGAGCTGAAGCAATTTGCGCAAAAGACCTTGCCTACGCTTGAGGAGCACCACAAGATGGCGATCGAGCTGTCGCGCAAACTCTCTCAGACCGCCGCCCAATAATCGCCGAGCTGCGGCGCTATCAATTGAGAAGGCCGAGTCCGCGGATTTTGTCAAAGGCCGGGTGGATCTGGGCCCGGTATGACGCGGACCCGGAACGCGACAGCCAGAGCTGTTCGAACGCACGCGTCCGATGCTGCGGGTAAAGTCCGCGGAATCTCGCTGCGGCTTCGCGCGCTTCCCTGTCCCGCCCGACCGTAGAGAGCGCAGCTGCCAGGAATAGTTGCGCGCTCCCGTAGCTGGGATTGCGTTCCAAGGATTTCCGGAGCAGCGAAATCGACGCCTCGGTCCGCCCCAGCAGGAGTTCGGCAAAGCCGCCGAAGAACAGCCAAATGCTGTGCCGTCGATCCGATCGGTCGAGGCTCATGGCGCGCTCGATTGCCGATCCAGTTGTCCGGCAGCCGAATACAACATCCCTTGTACACAATGCGCGGCGGTGTGCCCCGGGGCGATCGAGAGCGCGATCGCCGCCGCCTCGCGGCCCAGATCGGAGGCGGTCGCCACGACCCGCGGCTCGGCCCACCACGGATTGCTGACGAGATGTTGGCAAGTTATCGCCAGACCGGTCAGAGCCTCGATATTACGTGGATCGCTCGCCAGCGCTGTTAAATACCACCGCTGTGCCTCGGCCGCGAATTCCGCACGCATGCCTTGCTGCAACGCGCTCGCCGCCCGCGACAGCGATTCGGTGACCCCGTGCTCCATGCCCGCATCGAAAAAAGCGCGCCGGCTCGCCGCCTGAAGCAGCAGCACGTGAAGCTCTCGGGATATCCGCCGAGTGAACCTCGTCTGGATCGCCGCGAGCTCTTCAGGACGGAACTCATGGCGCCCCGCCCAGACGAACTCGGAGGTCGCGGCATCGACGATCCGCATATTCACTCGCACAGTGTCCCGATTGGCGCGTTGAGCGCTGCCGGTAACGATGTAGTCATATTCATGCTCCGAAGCCGGCGGCCACGCGAGCTTTCCCATTGTGGGCCGCTCGGTCTTCAACGGTTTGAGCGAGAGGCCGCGGCCCTGTCGAAGAAGGTCGGTGACGAGGTCGTCGGAAAAAGCGTCCACCAAGCGTTGCCGATCGGGATCGCCCGTCAGATTGCGCATCGGCGCTACTGCCACGGCAATGCTCGGCAGCAGGCATGGCCATTGCGGTTTTTCTGACCTAGGGATCAGCCGCTCAGGCGATCGCAGGCTGTGGCTTTCCACCCCGCGATCGGCCATTACGCTCGACGAGGGGCGGGCGCGGTTGGTTGATGGGCCGCTTCCTGTATGATCCTCCCCGCCCGAACGGGCTATCGAGCGCGCCAGCGCTTGGGTTTCCTCATCGGGCTTGACGCTCAGCTCGCGCTGCAACGTGTTTTCGCAACTCTTATACTGACGGAGCGCCTCACCGCGGCGGCCGCCGCGTGCGTAGGCGCGCATCAGCGCGCGCTGCCCTGATTCGGATAGCGGTTCGAGGGTTACCAGCCGGCGCCCGGACTGGATCGCGGCTTCGTAGTCTCCGGTGGCATCTTGCAGGGCGATCAACCGTTCCAGGACGTCGCAGACCGCAGCAAGCGCACGGTCTCGCGCCGCTCCCAACCATTCCTGAAACGGCTCTGAGGCGATATAGAAATCAGCGAGGAAATCGCCGCGGTACAAATCGGCTGCCGCCTGCAGCTCGCCACGGTCCTGTGAGCGCGACAGCCGCTCGAAATCATCGAGGTCGACGATGGCGTTCTCGATCCCGCAGTTGGCGAAGTCGGCTGCCAAATCTGATGCTGCTCGCCGCCCGAGCGCCTTGCGCAACTCCAACAGGCAATTGCGTAAGCTGTGGCGGCCTTGCTCCGATCCCTGATACGGCCATAGCAAGTCAGCCAATCGTTCGCGGCTGACCGCCTCGCCGTTTTGGGCCGCGAGAAAGGCGAGCAGCGCGCGCGCCTTTTTGGGGAGCTTGTCGAGCCGACAGCCGTCACTGTTGATCACCAAAGGTCCGAGCAAATGAAGCGTCAACGGCATTTCAGTATCCCAATAATGGCTGAGCAAAACTCTCGGCCGGTAGTCATACTGAGCCACGCATCGGGTGCCCGGTGCGGCGCAGCGGCATAAACCCACAACCATCGCTCCGCTTCCGAGTGGCCATTCGGGACGCTGGCATCGGGAGCTTGGCTCGACTGTGT
>VAZT01000016.1 GCA_005884825.1 Alphaproteobacteria bacterium | reverse complement strand
ATAGTTGATCAGCTCGAGCGCCGCGGTGGCATCGGCCGCCGAGGCGGCAATGTCGACCGTGAAGCCGATCTCGCCGAGCTTCGATTTGAGGATACCGGAGAGGCGGTCCTCATCTTCGATGACCAAAAGACGCAACGATAGCCCTCCCGCCTGAGATTGGCCGGCACAAGTCTTTCGCTACGAAGCAGCTCGAAGTTTAACACTGTTTTAGCACGCCACCCCGGCTCGGCTCGTCGGTGGCGAGTGCAAAGCGTTAAAACTGCCTTAAATGAGCCCCGACAGGCTCCCGCACTCGTGATGTTCGAGGAGGATTGGAGCCATGGCGTCAAGAGCGGTCCAACTGGTATTGCTGATTGCCACGATCGGCGTTTGGAGCGTCGAAGCGACTCGAGCGAGAGCCGAAGACGACCCAGCGGCTTTGGCGGCTGCCCTTAAAGACACGACTGCGACCCTGCAGGGCGGGCTGAAAGCCAGCGAGCGCGAGGGAACCCCGATCTCAGCTAAATTCGAGATCGAGGGCGGCAAGCTACAACTTTCGGTTTATACCATGAAGGGCGATAGCTATAAAGAGGTGGTCGCGGATCCCAAGACCGGCACGATCTCCGAGGCCGAGGAGATCAAAGATGCCGACGACCTCAAGGCGGCGACCGCACAGAAAGCTGCGATGGCAAAGGCGAAGGTGCCCTTGCTGACCGCCACAGAGACGGCGGTCAAGGCCAATGCCGGGTCCCGGGCGGTGAGCATCTATCCGCAGCTGCAGAACGGAAATGCAACGGCCGAGGTGACCTTGCTTCAAGGGACGACGTTCAAGAAGGTGACGGAGAAACTGGATTGACGCGGCGGGCCGGGATTTCCCGGCCTCACATCTGAGGGAGGATGACCATGTGGTTCTGTCTGCGACAGCTAATAGCTGCGGCTCTGTTTGCCGCCGCGCCCGGTGCCGCCTTTTCCGCCGATGAGTGGCAGGCCCAAGTCGGCGAGGCGCTTGGAAAGACCGGTACGCCGACACCGAGCGGCATCTATCGCGTCGGGCTGCCGCGCACCGATCTGAAGGTCACGCTCGATGGCGTCGAGCTGAAAGCCGGCTTCGCGCTCGGCAGCTGGCTCGCCTTCGAGAAGATGGGCGATCAGGGCATGGTGATGGGCGATCTCGTGCTGACCGAAGCCGAGGTCAATCCGGTCATGACGAAACTTGCGGCGGGCGGGATCGAGGTGACCGCTTTGCACAATCACCTTCTGCGCAACCAGCCTTTCACGATGTACATGCATGTGCTCGGGCACGGCGATCCGGTGAAGCTTGCCGCGGTGCTGCACACAGCTCTCGCGGAAAGCAAGACCCCGCTTTCTGCGGCTCCTGCCGCAACGGCTGCGGCACCACCGTCGATCGATCTCGATACCGCCGCCATTGATCAGACGCTCGGCGCGAAGGGCACCAACAACGGCGGCGTCTACCAGTTCAGTATCCCCCGGGCGGAATCGATCAAGGATGGCGGAATGGATGTTCCGCCGCCAATGGGCTCGGCCAATGCGATCAATTTTCAGCCGACCGGCGGCGGCAAGGCGGCAATCACCGGCGATTTCGTGCTGATCGCGAAAGAGGTGAACCCAGTGGTGAAGGCATTGCGCGAGCACGGGATCGAGGTCACGGCGATCCACAACCACATGCTCGACGACCAGCCGCACCTTTATTTCATGCACTTCTGGGCCAATGACGACGCCAGGAAGCTCGCCGAAGGCCTGAAGGCGGCACTGGCGCAGATCAATATTGCGAAGAGCTAAGCGTGTTGGCGCGATCGATCTTGCTGGCGGCGGCAAGCCTGATGTGGCCTGCCACTGTGGTGGCGCAGACGGCGGGCGCGCCTCTCGTGCTCGAGGCGGAGATTCCGCTCGGTGATGTGAGCGGCCGCATCGACCACCTCAGCATCGATGTGAAGCGCCAGCGGCTGTTTGTCGCCGAGCTCGGCAATAACAGCCTCGGCGTGATCGATCTGGCAGCGGGCAAGGTGCTGCGGAGGATCGACGGTTTGAGTGAGCCGCAGGGCGTTGCCTATGTCCTTTTTACCGATAGCGTCTTTGTAGCGAATGCCGGTGATGGCTCGGTGCGGGTGCTGCGGGGCGATGATCTGACCCCGATGGGGCGCATCGAGCTCGGCGATGATGCCGACAACGTGCGCGTAGACGCAGCGCGCAATCGGGTACTCGTGGGCTATGGCAAGGGTGCGCTTGCGGTCATCGATCCCGCAAGCCAGACCAAGACTGCCGATATCCATCTCAAAGCCCATCCGGAGGGGTTCCAGATTGACGAAACCGGGACCCAAATCTTTGTCAACGTGCCGGATGCGCGTGGGATCGAGGTCGTCGACCTTGCGGCAGGGTCGACGCGACCATTGCCGACGCAAGGGGCGGGATCGAATTTTCCGATGTCGATCGATGCTGAGGAACACCGGGTCCTCGTCGTATTTCGCAGCCCGCCGACCTTGATGGCGCTTTCCATCCAGGACGGGCATCTCGCAGCCACGGTTGAGACCTGCGGTGATGCCGATGATGTGTTTGTCGATCCGAAGCGGCGCCGCGTCTATGTGAGCTGCGGGGAGGGAGTGATCGATGTGCTGGAGTCAGGCGAGCCCGGCTATCGGCAGCTCACACGGGTGCCGACGGTATCGGGAGCACGGACCTCGCTCTTCGTGCCCGAACTCGACCGGCGCTTCGTCGCGGTACGGACAGGGTCGAATCAGCCGGCAGCGGTTTGGGTGTTCCGTCCCACCCCATGAGGTGGGTGAGGGGCGTCGCTGCGCTGCCGCCCGCGCTTCTCCTTGCCTGTTGGTGCAGCACTGCACAAGCCTATCGCCCGTTCGACGGTACCGATGCGGCTGTGGCAGAAACGGGTGAACTGGAAATCGAGTTTGGTGCGCTTGAATACCTTCGCGAAGCAGCCGAACGCGCGCTCTTTGCTCCTAATCTGAGGATCAATTACGGCTTTGTGCCAGGATGGGAAGCGGTGCTCGAGGGTGAAGTCGCGCATGGATTTACCCCGGGCATCCCCGGCACCAGCGTAGTTGGAAACGGCGCCTTTCTCAAAGGCGTGCTGCGCGAGGGCAGCCTGCAGGAGAAGCCGGGACCCAGTGTTGCGACCGAATTCGGCGTTCTGTTGCCGGGGGTCAATGACGAGCATGGGGCGGGGGCAAGCCTTGCCGGGATCCTCTCGCAGCGATGGGATTGGGCGACGGTGCATTTCAATACACAAGTTGCGCTCACCCGGGAGCAGCACGCGGATTATTTTCTCGACATGATCATCGAGGGTCCGCACGACTGGACGGTGCGGCCGGTTGCCGAAATTTTCTACGAACGCGATATTGGCCTGTTCCGGACCCGCTCGGCCCTCGTTGGAGCGATCTGGCAGGTCCGGGACAATATCGCGGTCGACTTCGCGGTGCGCGGCGCGCGCGTCAATGATCACACTGCGGGCGAGATCCGTACCGGCGTTACCTTCGCCTTCGGCGTGACTAAAGGGCCGGACCTTTTGTCTCGCCTTTTTCTCCATGGCACCGCAGACAAATAATTGATTTGGCATAAACGACAGTGAACCGTTGCGTGTAGGTCTGCAACTGTTGTCATAAGTTGTCTAACGGTGGGTGCGCCCCCTAAATAGCAGCCCTGCGAAACCCAAAA
>VAZT01000403.1 GCA_005884825.1 Alphaproteobacteria bacterium | reverse complement strand
ACTGATCGTTGCCGCGACGATCGGCAACGTCTTCGAATGGTTCGACTTTGTCGTCTACGGCTTTTTCGCGGTAACGATCGCCGAGGTGTTCTTCCCGGCCGGCAACCCGACGGCTTCGCTGCTGATCACCTTCGGCGCGTTCGGCCTCGCCTATATCGTGCGGCCATTGGGCGCGATCGTGGTCGGCGGGTACACGGACCGCGCCGGGCGCAAGGCAGGCCTCTTGCTGTCGATGGCGCTGATGATGATCGGCACGACGCTGATGGCGGTGACGCCGGGCTACGCGACGATCGGCCTCGCGGCGCCGATTATCCTCACCCTCGCGCGGCTGCTGCAGGGGTTCTCAGTTGGCGGCGAATTCGGCAGCGCCGTCAGTTTCCTCGCCGAGCATGGCGGCCGGCGGCGCGGGTTCAGCGCCAGCTGGCAATTCGCCACCGGTGGCGTGATCACGGTTATTGCCTCGCTGTTCGGCGTCGCCCTGACGTCGTTGTTGACCCACGACCAACTGGTCAGTTGGGGATGGCGGATCCCTTATTTCTTTGGGATGCTGATTGGGCCGGTCGGGCTTTACGTCCGCGCGAAAATCGTCGAGACCCCGGATTTCATCGAGGCCGAGAAGCCCGAGACGATCCCGATCAAAGACGTACTGCGGCGGCATCCTCTTGCGGTGCTGCTCGCGCTCGGCATATCGATCATCTCGAACAGCTCCTTTTACATCTTGGCCTACATCCCGACCTATGGCGTCAAGACGCTGCACCTGCCGGCGTCGACCGGTTTCACGGCGACCCTGGTCGGCGGCCTGATCCTGGCAATCGGCTGCCCGCTCGCCGGACTCTGGTCCGACAAGCTTCCACGCCGCCCGCTGCTCATGGTGATCACCTGCTGGCTGTTCGTGCTGACCTCCTACCCGGCCTTTTATCTGATGGCCGCCTGGCCCTCGCTCGCGGCTTGCGCCATTGCCGTCGGGTGGCTCCAATTAGTCAAGGCCGGCTACAGCGGCGTCCTGCCGTCGTTGTTGTCCGAGCAGTTCCCGGTGGAAACGAGGGCGATCGGCGTGTCACTGGGCTTCAGCACCGCGGTGTCGATCTTCGGCGGCCTCGCTCCGCTGGTTGCGACATGGCTGATTGCCACCACTGGCGATAGCCTTTCGCCGAGCTATTACCTGATCTTCACCGCGCTGCTCAGCCTCTTCGCGCTTATGGCGATCCAGTGGCGAAGCCGCCGCGTGACTGGAGACCTCGCGCGCGCTAGCGCGCTGGCTGCGTCTTGAGGCGCCACCCCGGAGCCGGACGACGCGAACCATCGGCCGTCCGGCCCCAAAATTCTTATGCTCAAGCGTGCGGCCGGTCTCATCACGGTTGCACTCGGGGTCGTTTAGGGTCGAACCCACGGCGTCGATCCCGTTTCGTGAACGGCTGGAGTCGGCGGCGATGCCTTGCCGTAGGCCTGGACATCGGCGAAGACGGCTCGCCACCCAGTGAAGCCATTCGCGGCCCGTCGAGATCATCGACCATCCTCGACCCCGAGCCAACGGCTCAAACTGACCCTTCTCGGTCACTCAGCTTCGCATTCGGAACGGCTCTTCCTGCCCCATGCCTGCCGTTCGCAAGCCCCGTCGGGCCGCCTTGTCACGGCGCACGTGGAAACCTGACATTTGCACAGGATTTCTGTAGTGGGTTGGTTCTTGCTCCCCTCGACCGCCGATCCGCTATCAATCAGCGTTGTCAGTGTTTGGCTCGCCGATGCCGCTGGCTTGGGTTCGTGAGAACCATCGGGTCAAGGATGTGAATTGCCAGAATCCGTTATATCATCCGCAAGATCACATCCGTCTCGAAGACGGCAGCGTCCTACCGGGATGCCGCGCCTTCCGGTGCCGCGGAATTTGTGGTTGCCTATACCGCTCAAAAGGTGCGATTTTGGGCTTCAGATTGGTAAAGATCTGGCGAAATCGTGTCAGTAAGGGAGATACGCATGAGACGGATCGCGGCCGTGATCGCGGCAACACTTCTGCCATTGGCTGCTGTATTTGCCACCGATATTACGCTTGCTATAGCCGACGACAACGATGGCGCGCAATTAAATCCATGCGCCGTGCCAAACGAGATCGTCGGCTCGTTCGAAGAGACGGCCTGGCGGATTTGGGTCGCCGCGACCTGTCCGGTCAACAACAATCAATATCCTTATGTCGTATGGGAAAACTGGATCGAGCAGGGACAATTGTATCCGACCGACCCCTCGCAAGGGCTCAAGGTACCGAATTCGGGGGCGACGACGGCAGTACACGTCCTGCATTCCAGCCCACTCACTTTGTCCAGACATCCCGAATCGCTGCAGCAAGGTCTGCTCGGGGCGCCGAACACGAATTGCAACGCGGCCAATGCACCGCCGCCGCCAAACACAGCTCCGCCCGACAACAGCAACCCGCTCACGATTTGCGAAGAGGTGCGGGAGGGGGGGACCACCGAGGATTACATCGCCGGGACCGGCTTGTGGAACCGCGCCAATCAGGCGGCAGCCGCAACCGATAGCTTCGACATCCAGTTTCCGCGTCCTGCGGTCGAGATCAAGGCCGACTGGATTCAGGTATCAACGATCGGCAACCACAATTTCAATTGCAGCAATATCGGCCAGACCGGGCTTATCCATGTCGAGACCGTCGACGGCAGTTGCTTTGCCTTGGCTGGGATGCATCTGATCTCGAAACTAATCGACAAGTGGATCTGGGCGACGTTCGAGCCGCAAAACACGACGACCAACCCCTTCCGATGCGAGGTGTTGGGCTGCGACGACCGGTTCGGCTCCAAGCCGGCGCGCAGTAATGGCTCCACTACCAGCCTGACCTCGGAGCTGAAGAAGCTGATGGACGCGGCGAACTTGGCACCCGAGTGGTACAATTACCGGCTCGACGGAGTGCAGACCGATTTCTTCCGCCCGAAACTGCTCGGCAGCTCGATCATCGAGGGCGAGAACGTCGGCATGCCGCTGACCCAAGCATCCTGCATCAGCTGTCACGCGGTCTCTTCAGTCAGAAGCGACGGCTTTGAGGGCATTAATTTGCTGACCACCAATCCCGTCGGGTTCCCCCAGCCTCTGCCATCAAAAGCCTGGATTCGCCGCGATTTCGTTTGGTCCTTGGGCCTGGCCTGCCCCAATGGCCCGCACAACTCGATGCAAGCGGGCTCGCTCCAACCAGACTGCGTCTCGACTCTCCCGTAACCGGGCAAGACCAATTCATAGTGAGCGGCCGACTGACGCTCCCGGTTGCGAAAATTCACGGGCGGCCCGTGGCGCCCTCGCTTCGGAGCGCGACCGCCAGCGCCTTGTCGAAGGGCTCGCACGCGAGATGCGCCGCGCGGCCGAGTGACGCCACACGCCGCGCAACTCGGTACAGGGAAAATCCGGGGAAGGGCGCGCGATGCGGAAAATTTCCATCCGGCCTAGAAAAACCGCGCCCAATTTTTTAGAATTTTAGCAGGTTGTCCTGCGAGCCTCAACGCGCCGGCAAGGTCCGTTCAGTGTCGAACCTGCCCGTTCGAGAACGAGGGCGGGAAGGTCTGGAAACGTTAAGGGTTATCAGATGCCTGCCGATACCATCGAGGTAAGGCAGGCCTTTGTTCGCAGTAGTTCGGGTTTCTTTCCATTACCCAGACTTCGTTCTCGACCCGGCGTTGCGTCTCAAAGGGACCGGTGCCCGGGATGTAGAGGACCTTACCTAGATCGTAATTATTCTCTTCCAGCGTCTTCTTGCTGAAGATCACGTTCCAGCCGCTGGCGAAGGCGGACATCATGAAATTGACGGAGCGTGGTGCGGCCAGCTTGAATTCGACGGTGTACTTGTCGCGCGTGTTGATCTCGCTGACCGCTCTAAACAGCGGAGTGCGCGGGATGCTGACGCCGGCC
>VAZT01000015.1 GCA_005884825.1 Alphaproteobacteria bacterium | reverse complement strand
CGCCGCCCCAAATGAAGGTTTTGATCGTCAGCTTTGCGTTCCCGCCTTCGAATGTCATCGGAGCGGTACGCGTAGGCAAGCTCGCGCGCTACCTCGATCAGCGGGGCCATGACGTGCGTGTGCTGGCAACCGACCTCGTCGAAGACCGGAGCCTGCCGCTCGAGATCGCGCGGGAGCGGGTATTTTATACCGAGTACCGTCAACGCCAGCGCCAGCATTGGATCGAGCGTATCGCGCGGTTGCTGCCCGGTCACACAGCGTTCCACACCGCGGGGCGCCACGAGGACGCGTCCGCGCAAGGTGGCGCTCCGGCGAGGTCGCTGCGGCAAACCTTCCGCCGTCATTATTTAGGGCTGATCCACATTCCCGATATGCGAGCCGATTGGGTCAGCACTGCCGTTCCCGCGGGCCGGCAATTGATCAATGGATGGAAGCCTCAGATCATCTTCGCCAGCGCGCCACCGAACACCGGACTGATAGTCGCCGGCCGGCTCGCCCGCGCCCACAACATTCCATGGGTTGCCGATTTTCGGGATCTGTGGGTTGATAACCCGTATTACAGCGAGCCTGGCTGGCGCAAGCGGATCGATGCGATCCTGGAACGGCAGGTTTTACGACGCGCCGCGGGATTAGTGACGGTTTCGCCGATTTGGGCGGAACAACTACGTCGGCGTCACGGAAAAGATGTCACAGTGGTATATAACGGGTACGCGGAAGAAGATTTCCCGCCGCTCGCGCAACGAACCGCCCCTGGGGAAAGTCTTACCATCCGGTATATGGGCTCGATCTACCGCGGCTATCGAGACCCCTCTGTGCTATTCTCTGCCATCGCATTGCTGCCCGAATATCTACGAGCGCGCATAAACGTCGAGTTCTTCAGCGACGAAGGCGATGCCGTCCTCGATGCGGCAGCAGCACATCGCGTCCAGAGCGCGGTGGCTGTCAAGCCGCGAGTTCCTTACCGGCACGCGCTCGCACTGCAGATGGACGCCGATGTACTGCTGTTGCTGCAATCGAGCGATCCGCGCGACGAAGGCAACCTGCCTGCCAAGCTATTCGAATATCTGTACGCGCGCCGGCCGATCCTGTTGATCGGCTACGAGCGCGGCATCGCGGCGCGGCTGGTAATCGAGCGGAGCGCGGGCTTGGTTTCCAACAGCCCGGTCAAAATTCGTGATCAATTACAGAGATGGATCGAGGACAAACGCGCCGGCCGCCTCGATAGACTCGACCCATCGGTCAGCCTCGGCCTTGGCCGCGACGATCAGTACGCTAAGCTGGAACGCCTTTTAGAGGAGATTCTCGAAAGACGGATCAGCACCTCTCATCGGCTGCCGCTCGATGAGGCCGGGGCTATTAATTAACTCTGTTTGGCCCGCCGCGCGCTGAAGCGCGCAGCGATGGCTCTGTCAGACTGCAATACACCAATGCTTAATCCCCTTCGGATCACCTTGGATACCGGATCAGAATCGTGTATCAATCGGTACCCTCCGACCTGCGAATGGCGCGAGTCGGTATGTATCTCGATCAGGCGGCTGCAGCATCGTGAAGCAATACCCGAGACGCGCATGAAGCACGGCGTCGCGCTGGTCGGACCACCGCTCGCAATATGCATTGGACTTTTCGCAACCGGTGCTCCGATTTCCCGCTCGATCATCAGGATCGCTCTATACCTGATGAAGTTTTTAGGGTTTTTCCGGCTCGCACGCCAAATTACGCGGCACGGGTTGCGAATCATATGTTACCACGGCTTTGCCGTTGCCGAGGAGTACAAGTACAGAAGTACCCTTTTTATCAGAGATGATTTTTTTCGCAAACGGGTGGAATATTTAAAGCGAGAGCGCTATCCGATTTTGCCTTTGCGAGATGCGTTGGACGCTTTGGCTGCAGGCCGGCTTCCGCCGTGCGCCACGGTTATAACTATGGACGATGGCTGGCGCGGAGTACATACGGTCGGTTTGCCGATCATTCGGGAACTGGAGATTCCAGTTACGGTCTACGTAACGACCTATTATGTCGAGAACCCGATGCCGGTCTTTACGGTAACAGTTTCTTACTTGTTCTGGCGAGCCACCCCGCAGCTGGTCCATTTGCCGCGCGGGATCGGAACTTTCGACCTCGAGTGCGAGGCGGCAAAGGCCGAAGAAGCGGCGCAGAATTTTGGCGCGGCGTTGCCGCCAGGCGATCGCCTCGAATTTTTGAAGGAATTGGCGGTGGCCCTCGACATCTCCTTTTACGACATTGAAAGTCAGCACTTGTTCGAGGTTATGGATGAACAGCAGCTGCGCGACCTCGCAGCCGCCGGCGTCGACATCCAACTCCATTCACATCGGCATCAATGGCCGCTGTACGACAGGGAGATGGTAGAATCCGAAATTGCCGAAAACCGCCGATTTCTTCAGCGCGCCGTCTCGTATCCGCTGGAGCATTTTTGCTATCCGAGCGGAGTGTATGGTCTCCATCAGGCAGAATGGCTGGCGGAATTGGGAGTGAAAAGCGCCACGACGATCGACCCTGGATTGAACTACAGCCACACTTCGCGCTTCGCGCTGCGTCGCCTGGTCGATGGCGGGCCTGTGTCGGACATCGAATTCGCCGCCGAGATGACCGGCTTTATGGAACTCGTACGCTTGTTGCGGCGCCGGTTGCGCGCCGCACGAGACATGACGGCCCGATGGCGCGTTTACCGAGACAAAGGCCGGCCCTCCTCGACCCCCACCGAAAGTCGGCCGTAGATGCGAGGCCTCGGATTTTTTCTGGCCTTCGTTGCATGCCTGCCGTTCATTTTTGTGTCGCCGTTCACTGGCGTGCTCGTCTGGTATGTATTTTCCCTGGGGAATTTTCACACCCTGATCTGGGGTGGACCCTTTGCCAGTCTCAATTATGCCTACGTCATCGCCATCGTTACCTGTCTTGCCTGGCTGTTCTCTCGAACAGAACCGAAACAGCTACCCCTCACCCCGCTCGTAATTCTGACGTTGTCGTTTTCGATATGGATTACATTTACCTCAGTCTTCGCATTGGCACCGGCTGATGATGTCTGGAACAAGTGGATCACCGTCCAGAAAATTCTGTTCATGTGCCTCGTCGGCTACGCGCTGACGACGACGCGCGAACGGCTAAACCAGCTGATCTGGGCTGTCGTACTGAGCATCGGGTTTTGGGGAGTGAAGGGCGCGCTCTTCGCCATCCTGCACGGCGGCGGCGAAATTCACGGGCCGGACGGCGGCATGCTTGCGAGCAACAACGACTTCGGTCTCGGGCTCATAGTAATGTTGCCATTGATATTTTATCAGCGGCATCTGGCCACCAATCGGCATGTGCGCCGCGGTCTGCTGTTGATGGGATTTCTAGTCACTCTGGCGGTGTTCTTTACCTATTCCCGAGGCGCACTGGTCGGGATATGCGCAATGGGAGTGGTTTTCTGGCTCAGATCGCGCGCCAAGTTCGCAACGGGGCTGCTGATTGTTGCGCTCGCCTTTTCCATCTATAGCGTCGCACCCGAAAAGTGGTTTAGCCGGATGGGGACGATAGAAACCTATCAGGACGATGAGTCGGCATTGAGCCGGCTCTGGCTCTGGCAAATTTCACTTCGGATTGCCGAGCTTCATCCGATCAATGGCGGCGGCTTCAAGGTGACATTTTCGCCGAATGTTACGAACAACATGCTGCGCGGCACCGATTTGGCCAGGATGACAAAACCTCGCGCGGCGCATAGTATTTACTTTGACGCATTGTCCGAGCATGGCTGGGTGGGTCTTTTCTTGTTCTTGATGATTCTTGGCTATTCCTGGGTAAACTGCGCGTGGTTGACCCGTCATTCGCGCAATCGGCCTGATCTCGCCTGGGCAAATATGTTGGGACGGATGGGACAAGCGGTGCTCGTGGGCTATGCGACTGCAGGTGCGTTCGCATCTCAGGCCTATTTGGATGAGTATTGGTGCATCATCTTTATTATCGAAGCTGCACGGCGGCTGCTCGCCAAAGAAATCGCCCCGGCCGGCGCATTCGCGGGGGCGGGATCACCACGGCCGCCTCTCCCTCGGCAAGCCGTCACCCCAGCGGTGCTCGCGAAACCGGATACCGCTCTGGGTTACGCCAAATCAAACCTGTAACCGATAAGATCACGGGTTATCGCCTTGCGGTGTCCCGGCTTGATCGGTCCATCGATAAAATGAAACTGACGCGATGCGCAAAGCGTTTAACCGCGGCGGTTACCAGAAGGCGTCGGTCATGAAGGGTCGCAAACGCCACCAAAGATTGTCGCTCGCAGTGATGTTCAGCGAATTGATGCTGGCTTCTTGGGAGACTATGACACGCCGCTCCCTATTGATCCTGCAAAATGACTGCTCGCCGGCGGAATACCGGCGAATGGCGAGTGAGAAAGCCGAGGCGGCGGCGAGATCCGCAGCACGGCTCGTCTCCGGCCGCGGCAGAGCAAAAATGAGTTCGCTTCTGGCGCCCTGGGCGATCGCTAATGCGAGGCGTTTGCGAAAGAAGTAGGGCGGATAACGTGTCGCGCCGTTTCCTGCCGGATGATCCCATTCGTGCGGAAATTAGCCATAGTGCAATGACAGCCTCTTTTTTTCCGCGTCCGAGGGAGATGAGGCGTCCCGGATCAGACGAGCGCGCCGGCGGCAAAGGCCGGGCTCTCCTGTTGTTTCTCTGTAATAACAGGGACAAGCGGGCGGCCGGATACCGCCGCGTCTCCGGTATCGCCTGATGGTTCTGGAAAGAGTGGCGGGCGCGTGCGCGTTTCGCCGTAAATGTTTGAGCTGCACCACAGGCCTCCCGAGCCCGCCATGATGCGTCCTGCTCTCGCGCTCACATGCCTCATGCTGTCGGCCGCCATGGCCTCGGCGCAAGCGCCACCGACAACCGGCGAGCCGCAACCCGGCCGGGTTTTTTGTGACCAGCGCGTCACCTACCGGATCGCCGAGCCCGCCACGGTGCCGGAGCCGTACCGGGGCTTTCTCGGAGCCTGGAGCGATGCGGCCTGGGACGCCAATACCTGCGCGGCGCTGATCGTCGAGAATATCGATCCGGACGGCACCGCTGCGATCATCTACGCTTACGGTCCGCTCGGATCGAGCGCACGGGTCACCGGCGGGACATTGCACGGCACCGGGATCATCCGCGACGGCGAGCTCAGATTTCAGAATTCCGACAGCACGCAGTTCGCTTTCCGCCCCGGAATCGCCGATCTGATCGGACGAATGACGACCCCGAGCGGCCAATCATACCAGGCTGCGTTCAAGAAGACCTTATGAACTCCGACCGCTATACTGCAACACCCGTCAGCCCGCTGCGAGTTGACGCGAGCAACAGGCATTCCCAAATTCGCGGTCGCTGGGTTCGATCGCCGCGTGGTTGGCTTGCCGGTACTCCGTCGGCCCCGCTTGGCTGACGAGCAGCCGGTAACCACATCCACTTACCATCAATCGTAGATCGATCGCAGCTGCGGGCGAGACCGCCCGTGAGACGGATCATCACAAGTGGCCCAGTATGCCCCGACCCCTCGTGCCTTCCCCGATAAATGAGCTCAACGAACGCAGCCGCGAGATCTTCCGGCTGATTGTCGACGGCTATGTCGCAACTGGCGAGCCGATCGGCTCGCGCACCCTGTCGCGACGCCTGGGGCAGAACTTGTCACCGGCGACGATTCGCAATGTGATGGCGGATCTGGAGGAAGCGGGGCTGCTCTATGCGCCGCACACCTCGGCGGGTCGGTTGCCGACCGAACTCGGGCTGCGCCTTTTTGTCCACGGTCTGCTCGAGATCGGCGGGTTGGCCGAAGACGAACGCCGCAGCATCGAAAGCCTTTGCGTTGCCCGCGGAAAGAGCCTGCCGCAAGCGCTCGAGGAAGCAACGACCGCGTTGTCTGGCCTGTCCCATTGCGCCGGTATCGTCGTGGTGCCCAACCAGGACCGACCCTTAAAGCACATCGAATTCGTCAATCTCGGTCCTGGGCGCGCCCTTGTCGTGATGGTAACCGAGGACGGGCTCGTCGAGAACCGGGTTATCGAAGTCCCGGCCGGGCTGCCTCCGGCCGCGCTGATCTCGGCCGGCAACTATCTCAATGCCAGGCTGATCGGCCGGACGGTCGAAGAGGCAAAGGCGGAAATCGAGCAGGAAATCGCATCCAATAAGATCCAGCTCGACGAATTGACGTCGAAGCTCGTCGCGGCTGGCCTTGCCAACTGGGCCGGCGGCGACGAAGGCAGCGCGCTGATCGTGCGCGGTCAGGCCAATCTGCTCGAAGACGTCACCGCGCTCGCCGATCTCGAGAGGCTGCGCACGCTTTTCGAGATGCTCGAAACCAGAGAGACCATGCTGCGTCTGCTCGACGCCAGCAAACAGGGCGAGGGCGTACAGATATTCATCGGCGCTGAAAACCGCCTCTTCGGGGTGGCCGGCTGCTCGATGGTGATCGCCCCTTACCAAAACAGCCGCGAGCAGATTGTCGGAGCGATCGGCGTCATCGGCCCGACTCGCATCAACTATGCCCGCATCATCCCAATGGTGGACTACACCGCCAAGATGATCGGGCGACTAATTGGATAGGACAGACCATGGACGATACGACGACTAAGGAACAGGAGAAGTTCTCCGCTGCTGCTGAGGAGGCCGCCAATAACAATGTCGACGGCCTCGCTGGCGCGCCAATCGAGTCGGAAGCCGCGGAACCTTCGCCAGAGACGCGGGTCACCGAGCTCGAGGCTGAATTGGCCGAGTACAAAGATCGCTTGCTGCGCGCGCTCGCCGAGACCGAGAATGTGCGCCGACGCGCACAGCGGGAGCGCGAGGATGCATCGAAATATGCGATCGCCGGTTTTGCCAAGGACTTGCTCTCGGCGGCCGACAACCTGCGCAGAGCGCTGGAGAGCCTGCCGGAATCAGAGGCGAAGGACGAGCGTACGCGAAGCCTCCTTGCGGGGGTTGCAGCGACCGAGCGCGAATTGCTGGGCGTCTTCGAGCGCCACGGAATCAAGCGCATCGATCCGAAGGGCGAGGTTTTCGACCACAATTTCCATCAGGCGATCTTTGAGGCCGAGCGGCCGGACCAGCCCGGCGGCTCGGTCGTCGAGGTATTGCAGCCCGGCTATGTGCTTCATGACCGCCTGTTGCGGCCGGCGATGGTCGGAGTCGCCAAAGGCGGCACAAAGCCGCCGGAAGCCGCCTGAACCCACTGGATTTTGGCTTCGGAGGCCATAGCCAGCATGGTTGTAGCGGCGTGACCCGACACATATATAGACCCCAGCCACAGTGAGGGGACTGTGATCATTTCCCGGGGGATCGGGACGGTGCTTCCCCGGGCCGCCCGGTCCTGCTTTAGAATGAGGTGTCCATGAGCAAGGTCATCGGTATCGATCTCGGCACGACGAACTCCTGCGTCGCCGTGATGGAAGGCAAGAATGCCAAGGTGATCGAGAATAGCGAGGGTATGCGCACGACGCCCTCGATGGTTGCATTCACCGAATCGGGCGAGCGCCTGGTCGGCCAGTCGGCGAAACGCCAGGCGGTGACCAATCCCGAGAACACGTTCTTTGCGATCAAACGCCTGATCGGCCGCCGCTTCACCGACCCGATGGTGAAGAAGGACATGGATCTCGTCCCGTACAAGATCATTTCCGGCGACAATGGCGACGCTTGGGTCGAGAGCCGCGGCAAGAGATATGCGCCCTCGCAGATCAGCGCATTCATTCTGCAGAAGATGAAGGAAACTGCGGAGGCCTACCTCGGCGAGACGGTCTCGGAAGCCGTCATCACCGTTCCCGCCTATTTCAACGACAGCCAGCGCCAGGCGACCAAGGATGCCGGCAGAATCGCCGGGCTCGAGGTGTTGCGGATCATTAATGAGCCGACCGCAGCAGCACTCGCCTACGGCATGGATAAGAAGGGCACCGGCACGATCGCGGTTTACGATCTCGGCGGCGGCACCTTTGACATTTCTGTGCTGGAGATCGGTGACGGCGTATTCGAGGTGAAGTCGACGAATGGCGATACCTTCCTCGGCGGTGAAGATTTCGACAAAAACATCATCGATTATCTCGCCGATGAATTCCGCAAGGAGCAGGGGATTGATCTGCGCAATGATCGGCTGGCCCTGCAGCGCCTAAAGGAGGCCGCGGAAAAGGCCAAGATTGAGTTGTCCTCGTCGATGCAAACGGACGTCAATTTGCCGTTCATTACCGCCGATCAGCACGGGCCAAAGCATCTCAACATAAAGCTGACCCGGGCAAAGCTGGAGGCATTGGTCGACGATCTGATCCAGCGGACAATCGGCCCGTGCCGCAGCGCCCTCAAGGATGCGGGACTGAAGGCATCGGAGATCAACGACGTCATCCTGGTCGGCGGCATGACGCGCATGCCCAAGGTCATCGAGACCGTCAAACAGTTCTTCGGCAAGGAGCCCAATCGCAGCGTCAACCCGGACGAGGTCGTGGCCATCGGTGCGGCGATCCAGGCCGGCGTCCTGAAGGGCGAGGTCAAGGACGTCCTTCTGCTGGACGTGACCCCGCTGTCGCTCGGCATCGAGACGTTGGGCGGTGTCTTCACTCGGCTGATCGACCGCAACACGACGATACCGACAAAAAAGAGCCAGACCTTCTCGACCGCCGAGGACAACCAGACCGCAGTCACGATCCGCGTGTTCCAGGGCGAGCGTGAGATGGCGGCGGACAACAAGCTGCTCGGCCAGTTCGACCTGGTCGGCATCCCGTCAGCGCCGCGCGGCATGCCTCAGATCGAGGTGACCTTCGACATCGATGCCAACGGCATCGTGCAGGTCTCGGCGAAGGACAAGGCGACCGGCAAGGAACAGCAGATCCGCATCCAGGCCTCGGGCGGCCTCTCCGAGGCCGACATCGACCGCATGGTCAAGGATGCCGAGGCGCATGCCGAAGAAGACAAGCGCCGTCGTGAACTGGTCGAAGCAAAGAACAACGCCGACGCGCTGATCCATACGACCGAGCGGACCTTGAACGAGAGTGGCGAGAAGGTCCCGCAAGCCGACCGCGACGCGGTGCAGCAGGCGATTCAGGCCTTGAAGGACACCCTCGGTGGTGAAGACGCCGCGCAAATCAAGGCCAAGACCGAGGTCTTGGCCCAGGTTTCGATGAAGCTCGGGGAGGCGCTCTACAAGGCCCAGCAGGCCGAACAGGCCGGCTCCGGTGACGGTGGCGCCTCACAAGGCGGGCCGTCGCACGGGGCTGCCGGCGGTAATGACAAGGTTGTCGACGCTGATTTCGAGGAGGTCGACGATCAGAAGAAGCGCGGCTCGGCTTAATCGGCGCGACGGAGGTGCCGGATAGTTGCGAGCATCCCGGCGGAATATCCGCCGGGATGACGCGTGGTGGGGAAACTCTCTCTCGAACACCCGTCGACCATGGCTAAGCAGGATTTTTACGAGGTCCTCGGCGTCTCCAAATCGGCGAACGGGGACGAGCTAAAGAGGGCCTATCGCAAACTCGCGATGAAGCATCACCCGGACCGCAATCCGGGCGACAAGAACGCCGAACAAAAATTCAAGGAAATCAGCGAAGCCTACGACATCCTCAAGGATGATCAAAAGCGCGCTGCCTATGACCGATTTGGTCATGCCGCCTTTGAGCAGGGCGCCGGGCGCGGCCCGGGAGATTTTGGTTTTTCCGGAGGGTTTGCCGACATCTTCGACGAGATGTTCGGCGAGTTCATGGGGGGTGGGCGCCGCGGCGGCGGCCAAGGCGGACCAAGCCGCGGCAGCGATCTCCGCTACAACCTGGAAATCTCGCTCGAGGAAAGCTTTCGCGGCAAGCAGACGACCGTTCGGGTGCAAACATTGGTCGCTTGCGATCAATGCAAGGGCAGCGGCGCCGAAGCGGGATCGAGGCCGGTCACCTGCCCGACCTGTCACGGCCGAGGGCGGGTGCGCGCGCAACAGGGCTTCTTTACGATCGAGCGACCCTGCGCCACCTGCCAAGGAGCGGGGCGGGTCATCGACAATCCGTGCAAGGCTTGCGCGGGCCAGGGCCGGACCCGCCGCGAAAAGACATTATCAGTCAATATTCCACCTGGCGTCGAAGATGGCACCCGCATCCGGCTCGCCGGCGAAGGCGAGGCGGGGGTGCGCGGAGCCCCGACGGGCGATCTATACATCTTCATCACGATAACCCCGCATCGGATCTTCCAGCGCGACGGCGCCAATGTTTATTGTCGCGTTCCGATCTCGATCACGACGGCCGCCCTCGGCGGCTCGATAGAGGTCCCAAGCGTCGACGGCAGCCGAGCCCGCGTCACGGTGCCGCCAGGCACCCAATCGGGTCACCAGTTCCGGCTCAGAGGCAAGGGCATGAGCGTCTTGCGCTCACCCGCGCGGGGCGACATGTTCATCGAGGCGATCGTCGAAACCCCGGTCAATCTGACGAAGCGCCAGCAGGAGTTGCTGCGCGAATTCGAGAAGGCCGGCGACAGTGCCGGGACTCACCCTGAAAGCGAAGGCTTTTTCGCCCGGGTTAAGGAGTTCTTCGAAGACCTGCGTGAATAGCTATTCGGCCGCCACCGGTTCACGGCTGGCCATCGTCGGTGCCGGCTCGTTGCTCTTGGTGAGGACCGCTTCGAGCGCTCTTTGGATGTCGGCTAGCTTTGCCGGATGTTCGACTTTATGCCCGAATAGATTCTTTACATAGAAGACGTCTACCACCTTTTCGCCGTAAGTCGAGATTTTCGCGCTTGAGACCTGCAAGTTGAGACCGGTCAGCGCGCCGGTCAGTTCAAATAACAGCCCCGGTCGGTCCCGGCCATTGACCTCGATGACGGTGTGCGAGCCGCTCGCCTTGTTGTCGAGGAGGACGCGAGGCGTTACAGTGAAGACTTGGGTTCGGCTTGGAAAGGCCGGTGGGCGCGCGAGTTCCCGGTGCGGCTTCAGATCGCCGGTGAGCACATTCTCGAACACTACGGCGAGTTTGGCGAGTTTGTCCGGGCGGTCGAATGCGCTGCCGGCCGAATCCTGCACCCAGAAAGTGTCGAGCGCCATGCCGTTTGACATAGTCATGATTTTCGCGTCGACGATATTGGCGCCGCTCACCGCCAGTGCGCCGGCAATGCGCGAGAAAAGCCCGGGATGATCGCCGGTATAGAGGGTTATCTCGGTCACCGAGCGATAGGGATCGACGCGTTTTTCGACGGTGAGCGGCGCGCCGCTTGCCTCCGCTTCACGCATCAGCCGGGCATGGCGCGCGTGCGTGACGGCATCGAAGGAAAGCCAGTAATATGAATAGCCGCGACTGACGAATGTCGCGAATTCTGGTTCGCTGAAATCGGGCAGCAAGCGACGGGCCGCGGCCTGAGCGGCCGCTGCACGAGAAGCCTGACCTTCGCCGCTGAGCCCGCCTGAAATCACTTCGGTTGCGCTATGATAGAGCTCGCGCAATAACGCCGCCTTCCAGCCGTTCCAGACCTTCGGACCGACAGCGCGAATATCGGCCACGGTCAACACCAAGAGCAGCTTCAAGCGCTCCGGAGACTGCACGCGCTCAACAAAGTTGCCGATAGTCTGTCGATCGCCAATGTCGAGCTTGAAGGCGGTGCTGCTCATCAATAAGTGCCAGCGTACCAGCCATGCGACAGTCTCGGTCTCCTCCGCCGAGAGGCCGAGCCGCGGGCCGAGCTTCAGAGCGATTTGCTCGCCGATTTCCGAGTGATCGCCGCCCCGGCCCTTGGCGATGTCGTGGAGCAGCACCGCGAGGTACAGGGCGCGGCGCGATACGATCGT